>CBDTVJ010000100.1:0-10410 GCA_965363655.1 uncultured Halieaceae bacterium
CTGATTTTACACGCCTTTCGGATTTCACCAGTACAATATTTTATTCGACCCCGATGAACTTCCCGGCGCGGCCATCACACCGGTTCCTTGATCTGAAACATCGCAGCGCGTCCGCAACCATTCTATGCTGTTTAAAGTTAATGCTTTATGTGAAAGAGGATGTATTGATGCTGCAACGCCTTCGCAGATGGTACCGTGGCCTGGCCTCAGGGCAGGCCGAGGTGGTCGGCCCCATAGAGGCTGGCCCAGACCAGCATTGGGATATGACAGTAGATGTCGCCGTAGTTGGTTTTGGCGGCGCAGGCGCCAGTGCGGCAATTGAAGCCTGCGACCGTGGCGCCAGTGTGGCGGTGCTCGAGCGCTTCAATGGAGGCGGTTCCACCAAAATAAGCGGTGGTATTGTCTACGCGGGTGGCGGCACCAGCATCCAGGCCCAGGCAGGTATCGAAGACTCACCTGACAATATGTTCAACTACCTGGTGCGGGAAACCGGGGACGCCGTCTGCGCAGCAACCCTGCGGCAATTTTGTGAGGACAGTGCCGGGAATATCGAGTGGCTGATGCAACAGGGCGTGCCTTTCGAGGCCAGCCTGTGCCCCTTCAAGACGTCTTACCCCTCAAACCAGTACTACTTGTACTACTCCGGCAATGAGTCCTTCCCCCCCTACTCTGACACTGCCACACCGGCACCACGTGGGCACCGTGCCCACGGCAAGGGAGTATCCGGTGCCGCGCTGTTCAAACCGCTACAGGAGTCCGCCCGCAATAAAGGCGCCAATATACTGACCCAGCACCGGGTAATGGGCCTGGTTTGCGATAAAGACGGTGACGTTCTTGGGGTACAGGCGTGCAGCATGCCACGAGGATCACTTGCCGCATTCCTGCATCGCCAGCTGTACGCCCTGCTAATCTTTCTTCGCTATGCCGCCATGTATGCGCCCGTCGTTACCTATTGCCTGCGCGGCATGCTGGAAAAGCTGGAAAGCGCCTGTGGCAAGATCACTACTGTGCGCGCCACCAACGGGGTCATCATCAGTACCGGTGGTTTCTTCTATAACCGCGGCATGGTCGAGCAGTATGCGCCCGCCTACCTTCCCGGCATGCCACTGGGAACTATCGGGGACGATGGCAGCGGCATCCTCATGGGACAGGGTGTCGGGGCGAGATCCGCGCTGATGGACAATGTCAGCGACTGGCGCTTCGTCAACCCGCCCCACGCTTTCATTAAGGGTATCCTGGTGGATAGCAATGGCCAGCGGATTTGCAATGAGATGCTCTATGGCGCGCAACTGGCCGAGCAGATCATGACCAGGGCCAACGGGCAGGCCTGGCTACTACTGGATACCGACCTGGCCAAGCAGGCCCTGCGTGAGATTGGCCCCAGCCGGGCCATGTGGTTCCAGTCCGCCGCCGCATTGGTCTTCCTGCTGCTCGCTCGTAAAAAGGCAGTAACACTGGATAAGCTGGCCCAGAAGCTGGGCATCCCCGCGGCGGCCCTGCGACAAACGATTGCTGAGTACAACGGACTGGCTGCGGATTCGCAGCCGGATCCGATGGGCAAACCAGCGGAACACCTGGCGATGCTCGGGGAGGCTCCCTGGTACGCACTGGATTGCCGCATCGACGGCATGATGAGGAACCCTTCCATCACACTGGGTGGCCTCAGCGTGGATGAAACCAGTGGTGAAGTACTGGCGCAGGACGGCGGGAAAGTAACCGGGCTCTATGCCGCCGGGCGCTCGGCGGTGGGCATCGCCTCCCACTCCTACGTGAGCGGCCTGTCGATAGCCGGCTGTATATTCTCCGGACGACGGGCGGGACGCCACGCCGCCAAAGGCAAGGGCTAGTCAGTCGTTTTGCAAAAAATCCAGGCAGGCGCGGTTAAACATGCCCTGGTGTTCCACCATCACCCAGTGGCCGCATTCGGTCACCAGGATCAAGCGCAATTGCTTGATATTTTTGGCCATCGCCATAATGCCGTTCTCCGGCATCATTTTCTCATCCATCCCCCAGAAACCCAGCACCGGGCACTGCAGCTCTGGCAGCCGATCCACCAGCACCGGCACCTGCATGGTCGCCATAACGTGACCATTCATGATCTGCATAACCTGCATGCGCTCTGCCACCAACTCATCGGTGGCGTGCTGCGGATCGTGCATCAGGCCGGTGGCAAACAGGTCTTTCATTACTGCGGGCGTCACCGCCTGGCCAGAACCAAACACCTGGAAGACCTTCTGCATACCCGGCATCTGCTGGTAATCAGCCAACTCACTCAAGCCACCCGGGGCCATGAGGATCAACTTGTCTACCAATTGCGGGTAATCCAGGGCGAGGCCCAGGGCAATAGCGCCGCCCAGTGAATTGCCTACCAGCGTACAGCGACTGACGCCGGCGACATCCAGGGTCTGCTTGATACACTCAACGAAAAACGACAGGGGGTGATCCACATCATCGGGCTTGTCAGAGAAACCGTAGCCTATATGATCCGGAATAATGCAGCGATAGCCGGCTTCCACCAGGCGGGGATAATTGCCCTTGAAATTACTATAGCCGCTGGCGCCAGGCCCGGAACCGTGCAGGAACACAACCACCTCACCCTCCCCTTCATCGAGGTAGTGGATACGGTAGCCGTTGGCACAATCGGCGTAGTTCGCTTCTGGTAAACGTCCGTTCATTTTCATGGTGGTTCCCGCTCCCAACGAATCCCCTAGATGGCGAAATCGGCGTTGTCTTCGCCGAACAACACGCCGCCCATATTATTGGCAAACGGTGTCGAGTGATTGGCCACATGCGCCTGGCTGGCCAGGATATCCAGGTGAAACGCCAGCAGCTCACTGCCTCCGCGGATACCGCCACTGCCGGACGCCTTGAGCATTTTGCCGGACAGCGCCAGGCAGCGATCGGCAACAACAGCCGAGTCGTAGCGATAGCGCACACGATCTTCAATAGGAATGGGCTGGCCACTGCGGCAGCACTCCATCATGGCATCGAAGTTGCGAAACATGGTCAGCTTCATTTCTTCTATCGAGGCCTTGGCCTCTGCCGCCAACACCCGGGCAAAGGGATCATTTTTCATTTTGTTCGGCCCAATCCGGCGGGTTTTGGCCACCTCGATAAAGGCATCCAGTGCGCCCTCGCAGGCACCCAGGGTCGCGGTACAGACAGCGCGTACGAAAACCTGCATAAAAGGCATGCGGTAAAGCGGCGCGTCATTTACCGCATTGCCGGGATTATCACACAGGAAGCCGTCCATTGACTTGTGCGTGCGGTGCTCCGGTACAAAGGCATCGTCAACCACGATATCGTGACTGCCAGTACCCTGCAGGCCTACCACATCCCAGTTGTGCACGATCTCATAGTCATCGACAGGCACCAGGAAGGTGCGGTAATTGGACATATCAAACGGTGCTTCAGGCGTTGGCACAACAGCACCCAGAAAGGCCCATTTGCAGTGCTCTGAACCACTGGAGAAACTCCAGCGACCGCTGAGACGAAAGCCCCCTTCTACCACCTTCACTTTTCCCACAGGTGCATAAGAGGAGGAAATCAGGACAGAGGAATCGTCGGACCACACATCCTGCGCGGCCTGGTCATCGAACACCGCCAACTGCCAATTGTGTACGGCAATCACGCCCAGGATCCAGGCGCTGGAGGGGCAGTGCCTGGCTATCTCCAGGCCCACCGCATAGAACACCTGGGGGTCCATGGCGTAACCACCCCACTGCTCCGGCTGTAATATCTTGAAAAAACCGGCCTTGGCAAACTCCGCCACCGTTTCGTCCGATACGCGGACATCCGCCCTGCAGCTCACCCTGCGTTCCTGCAGAGCCGGGCCCATGTCCCTTGCTGCGGCAATCAGTTGCTGTGCGCGGGGGCTTTCCATTCCATATTCATTCATAGTCTCACCTGTTTTTTATCGTCTAGTGACTGTTATCCGGTCAATGTTAACTATTGTCTGTTAACCATTCTGTCAGCTACGCCCAGCACCCTGTCTTTACCTCTTCCTAAGGTAACTCTATGCCATCATCAGCCAGTGCCGCATCATCTATTTGGGGTATCAGGCCTACTCGACGACCGCGTCGCCATAGGTGGTAGGATCCCCGAACAAGGCCCGGTGTGACGGGGGCAACTGCCCGTTGGTGTCTGTCAGGCCATATTCCTCGCCAAGTTCGGCCCCTATCCACACTTTACCGCTTTTCTCCATTAATGCCGGGTCGCGGGCCAGGGCATCGATTACCCGGCCGGTAAACTCCGGGGTTTCAGCGGTAGCTACCATATCTGCATATTTCTCGGGCTCCGCATCGAACACGCGCCGGGAGCGCTCCGTTAGCAACAGGCCCATCCAGATCGACACCACAGCGACATTGTAGGGACGAAAGTCAAAGGCCATGTCATGCGACATCTTATCCACCGCCGCCTTGCCCGCGCCATAGGCAGGGCCATGCATATATATACGACCACCAAAGGAGGACGTGTTCACCACCAGGCCCTCTCCATTGGCCAGCAACAACGGCGCTGCATGCCAGGCTGCCACATAGTGGGACCGCATACCCACCTCCCACAACTCGGTCAATTCCAGGGGCTTTTCCCAGAACGGACCGGATTCGGTCAATGCATCATGCAAACTGGTGGCGTTGTTCACCAGGATATCCAGCCGCCCCTGTTCCCGGGCGACCTGCTCGAACAGTTGCCGCGTCATGTCGGGATCGGCGTGGTCACAATGCACCGGTATGCCCTTACCCCCTGCAGCGGTGACTGCCTCTGCAGTGGCCTGTACCGTACCCGGCAGTGGTGCGTCGCCCTCATTGCGCGTACGCCCAGTAACATAGACTGTAGCGCCGGTGGCTCCCAGGGCAAGGGCGATGCCCTTGCCGGCTCCCCGACTGGCCCCGGTCACCACTACCACCCGTTCTCCATCCAATGCCATAAGCCAAGCCTTTACCTGCGTGTTGTAATAGTATCGACGCACCATCCTAAATGCGCCAGCGCGACAGGCCAAGTGGCAATAACAGCAGACTTGCTGACAAGGGAGCCGCATGACACAGCACTTGTTGACTAACATCGTGGCCCTGCACAGTCTGTGGAAGCTGACCTGCATCAGCCTCGTGGTAGCGTGGTGCGCGATGTGGGCAACTGTTACAGCAGCCGATAACAGGCAGGTATACAAAGGGGAAACGTATCGCTGGCTCAGCGCCATTGGCAAGTTGGAGGTGCCTGGGCAACGCCACCGGGACGGTCGCACCAGCCACTACATCGAAGACTGTAGCGCCACTCTGGTGGGCCATCCAGGCCGCCAATCAGCCAATACCATCATCACCGCCTGGCACTGCCTGGAGTTCTACTCAGACCTGAGCAAACCGATCTCATTCACCTTAAACCCAACCCACGGCACGCCAATTCTGCGGCAGGCCTATCAACTGGTCAATGGTGGCAGTATGGATTCCGACTGGGCGATCTTGCGTCTGCACAGGGCTATTCCGGCCGGGCAGGTAAAAGCGCTCAAGGTCGATACCGCACGCGCCGATCCGCAGCGCGCGATCATCATGGCAGGTTATTCCCGGGACGACGGTGTGGGAGCAGGTGGCCAGCACTTGAGCTTCGATCCCGCCTGCCTTATCACCCGACAGGATCCCACCAGCAGCGATACCAACTGCACGGCGCACAAGGGCGCCTCCGGTGGCGCGGCCATCCAGCTGTCCAGCGCAGGAACGCCGCTGGTTTACGGCGTTATATCACAGGGCAACGGAGCGGGACTCAGCACTTTTATTCCTGCACATGGCTTCAGCAGCGCCATCAGGCAGCACCTGAAGTAATTCCAGCGAGGGCCCGGGCTCAAGCAATCAGCCTTCCCCGGCCATTGCCCTGGGACGCTGGCGCTCAGGTGGTGGCGCTCCCAAGTGGGCCTCTCCGCGCTGCGCGGCCAATTCGGTTTGTTTCTGTCGCTCGCGAAAACGAAGTTTCTGGTCCTCGGTCAGGGCACCATGGCAGTGCTGGCAGCAGACGCCCTTTTCGTATACCTCGGAGCGTTTATCCTGTGCAGTAATGGGATGGCGACAGCCATGACACTGGTCGTAATGGCCTTTCTGCAGTTGATGATCCACAGAGACACGGTTGTCGAAGACGAAACATTCGCCCTCCCAGATACTGTCTTCGCGCGGCACTTCTTCCAGGTATTTGAGTATGCCCCCCTGCAGGTGATACACCTCTTCAAAACCCTCTTTGAGCATGAAAGCAGAGGCTTTTTCACAACGAATACCGCCCGTGCAAAACATTGCAACCTTCTTCTGCTTAGCCGGGTCGAGGTGCTCTCGCACGTAGCCGGGAAATTCACGAAAGTTCACGGTGCGCGGATCCACCGCACCCTTGAAGGAACCGATATCGCACTCATAGTCATTACGGGTATCGATCAGCAACACCTCGGGATCATTCACCAGGTCATTCCAGTCCTGCGCTTGCACATAGGTGCCGACGCAGTCATTGGGATCGATACCCGCCACACCCATGGTGACTATCTCTTTCTTGAGTTTGACCTTCATGCGATAAAACGGCATGTGATCATCCCGGGATTCCTTGTGCTCCAGCGCCGCGAGACGCGGGTCAGCCTTCAGGTACGCCAGCACCGCATCGACGCCCTCCCGGGTTCCGGCAATCGTGCCGTTTATGCCCTCGCGGGCCAGCAGCAGCGTACCGCGGGTACCAGCCTGCAGGCAGCTATCCAGCAATGGTTCGCGCAATGCATGAAAGTCATCCAGTGTGACGAACTTGTACAGGGCGGCAACGATGACACTGTCACTCATGATTTGTCCTCCTGCGCCTCCGCCTTGCTGCCGCCGAGACACTCCGGCGATGCCGGCGCATCCTGCTGCCGCTCACGCCATTCGGCGGGCGTATAGGTATGCAGCGCCAGGGCGTGCACGGGCCCCGCCAGCTGGGAGGCCAGTGCGGCATAGACCTGCTGGTGCCTGGCCACCTTACGCTGGCCTTCGAATGCCTCACTGACCACCACCGCACGAAAATGCGTTTCGGAATTGGGCGGCACACTGTGCTGGCTGCTTTCATTGGCCACATCAAGAAAAACCGGGCCAAATGTGTTGCTGAGCTCACGCTCGATTTCTTGCTGAACAATCATGCTTTTCTTCCAGAATAAATTTTCGTTGTGCCTGGATTGGGACAGCAGACACCAGTAAACAGTGACTGCGCCTATTGCCGAGATCCGTGCGGCAAGAATTATAGCGAAGCTGTGCGCACGACGACAGCACTACACTCAGCGCTGTCGCTGACGTCGACTTGCCCGGAATTGCCCCGGGGTCTGTTGGGTCCATTTTTTGAAGGAGCGGTGAAAAGCACTGGGGTCGGTAAAACCCATCTGATGTGCCACGTCGTTAATCGATAGTTCAGGCCGATCCAGGCACAACATAGCCGCGTCACAGCGCGCTTGATCCTTCAATTGCTGGAAGGTGGTGCCCTCTCGTTTCAGGCGCCGCCGCAGTGTAGGTGCCGACATGTTCAGGGCACTACTGATGGTCTCAAAGCCGGGAAAACCCTCACTGAAATCGTGCCCGATCATTGCTTTTACCTGGGCAGCAAGGTTGTCGCCGTCGGGTGTATTTTCCATCATCAGCAGCTGGTACGGCGCTGTACGCAGGAACTCGCGCAGGGAATGCTCGGTGTGCACGATAGGCCAGGCCAGGCACTCACTGTCAAAATAGAGCAGGTCATTGGCCTGCTTAAAGTTCAGGGGGCAGCCGAATAGCTGTTCATATTTTTCCAGGCGCTGTGGACTAGCACCGGTGAAATCCACCCGTTTGAGCTCAATAGGACGGCCGCATAACCAGCCAAAGAAGCGATGCCACATGGACAAGCCATAAGCGTCCGCTGCGGCCACCTGGGGCCGGCCTTCCCTGGCCATCGTGCGATAACCTACCCTCGCGACCTGGTCACTGAAGTTGGTGTACAGCTGGCTGCGCTCATCGAAAAAAGTTCGGTAGAATTCAGACGCACGCTGAATGGCCTGGCCCAGGTTGTCGCAGGAAATAATGCAGTAGCACATCATGCGAAACGCGCCGGGCGCAACCAGTTCACTGCCGGTAGTGCCGAAGGTCTCGTCCTGCAGGAGGCTCAGCACACTCTGGTATACGCGGGAGTACTGCATGGCGCTGATTTCCGCGCGAAAGGTGGGGTCGCTCTCATCCAGTGGATCGAAGTCCAGGCCCGCATCGCCCAGAACAGCGCTGAAGTCATAGCCCCGGTCTCCCACCATGCGCAGCAGGGTTCTTACAAAACGAGTGGGTACACGCTCGCTCATGGGGTACATTGACTCAAAATCATACAGCCGCATAGTTTAGCAGAAGCACGCGGCAACGGTCAGGTGCTCACCAGCTGACTTATGACAGTAGAACATACGAGACCGTCAGGCTGCTAAAGCGTATACTATTTGCGGGAAAAGTGACGGGAGGCACCCCATGGAAGCGCGTTATAATATCTATTTTGCCGGCCAACTGTTAGCAGGCCAGGATTTAGCAACTGTCCGCAGCAAGCTGGCTAAAATATTCAATGCGGACGAGCCTACTCTGGACAAGCTATTCAGCGGCAAGACCCAGTTGCTCAAGCGCGATTGCGATAAAGCCACGGCGTTGAAATACAAGCAAGCTATTGAACGAGCTGGCGCCCAAGCTGTTATTAAAGCTGTTGCAGACGCACCGGTACAAAGTGCTTCGGTGGCACCAGCCATGAGCGCCGCAGAAAGAATTGCGGCACTGGCGGCGGCGCCGGACGAAATTCGCTACGGCTCATCGGACAAGCCCGCGGCTGCGGCCGCTGCTCCGTCGCAGGAAGACTCCACCGATGAGGGTGTCGGCCTGGCGCCCGCGGGATCTGATGTGTTACGCGAGGATGAACGCTCCACCCCGGTCACTCGTGAAATAGATACTTCAGGCCTGGCCGTAGACGCGTCTGCGCAACGTCTCTCGGAAGAGTCCGCCGCACCGCCGGCAGCACCCGATACCAGCCATCTGGATATGGGCGAAGTGGGAGAAATGATTCCCAACCTGCCTTCCGACGAAGAGCCGCTCTCCCCCAATATCGACAATATTGACCTGGCGCCTGATGGCACCGACTTCAGCGACTGCGCGGCTCCGGAAGCAGCAGAACCCGCTCTGGATCTGTCGCAACTAAACCTTGCTCCCGAGGGCGCTGAATTGCTGGACGAGGAATACCGTAACAAACAGCAGGCCACAGCGCCTGCCACCGATCATATTGCCCTGGAAGATTAAAACGCACCTTCGAGCCAGAGGACTAGCGGGGTAATTTGACCCGAACCTGCAAGCCCGGGTTATTACTGCCCAATTCCACCGCACCGTGATGGTATTGGGCAATGGCCTGAACCAGGCTAAGCCCCAGGCCGTGACCGGGGTGTTCGCCCCGACTGGATTCCACACGATAGAATCGACGGAACACATTTTTGCGCTCCACCGTCGGGATACCCGGGCCTGAGTCAGAGATCACCACCATGTGCGCATCACTCCCGTCTGCGGTTTTGCCCTCGCGCAGCCGCACACTCACAGAGCCGCCGTCAGGCGTATATTTGATGGCATTGTCCAACAGGTTGGCGAACATCTGGAACAGCAGATCAACTTCCCCACGGCAGGCCTGCTCATTGGGGGCGTCCAGCGTTAGCTTCATACCCCTGTCCTGTGCCAGTGGTTCATACAATTCCACCACATCCTGCAATAGTGCTGCCAGGTCCACATCGTTACCGCCCGCCATACGACTACCGGATTCCAGCGTCGAAATACGCAACAGGGCATTGAAGGACGATAGCAACTCGTCGCATTCCTCAATAATGCGATCCAGCTGCTCACCTTCTGCACGCTGCGATCTTGCGCGTAACTGGCTGAGGTCATTGCGCATTCTGGTCAGCGGTGTGCGCAAATCATGGGCGATATTGTCGGAAACCTGCTTCACTCCCTGCATCAGGGATTCCATTTGCTCCAGCATCTGATTGACCACCAGGCCAAGGCCACGCACGTAACCCTTCTCGTCTTCAAGGTCCAACCTCTGCCCGGGATCACTGCGGATAATGCGCGATATGTCGCGATTGAGCCGCTCTACCCTGTCCAGGGTACTGGCCGCACTGACAAACCCGGCGACCAGCCCCAGGATCACGGTGGCGATCAGAACCCGGAACAGTGTGCGAAACACCAGTTCTGCACGATCGACGATATCAGCATAATTACGGGCCACCAGAGCGCGATAACCTTCATCCAGGGCCATGGGCCTGGCCAGAAATTCTACCTCGACAGCCTCCCCCCAACTTTGCAGTGACATCTCAAAGCCCAGCCAGCCGTCATCAAATTCACGATAGCGCGATGTGGCGGGCAGATCCCCCGCCACTTTGACATCCGCGTCATC
>CBDTVJ010000101.1:0-10391 GCA_965363655.1 uncultured Halieaceae bacterium
AGTTATCCAGCCGGTATATCTTCAGCGCGGTCTCAATGGCCTTGAAGTCCGCCTGCGCTTTTTGAATCCGCGCTTCATCCGCGCGATTCAGTACGGTGGGAGCCACCACACTGATCAACAGGCCCATAATCACCAGTACTACCAGGATCTCCACCAGGGAGAAGCCCGCGTTGTCTCTACGTTTCATTGTCTAATTCACCATTGTGTTTAAATCAAATATGGGCAGCAGGATGGCGAGCACAATGGTCAGCACCATGCCGCCCATGAACACCACCATCAGCGGTTCAAACAAACTCATCATCGTGCCCAGGGTCATTTCCAACTCCCGCTCCTGGTTGGTCGCGGAGCGTTCCAGCATGGTTTCCAGTTCACCGCTGGCTTCGCCACTGGCCACCATATGTACCATCATGGGTGGGAAACGACCACTCTGCTGCAGGGCCCGGTTGAGGCTACTGCCCTCCTGCACACGCTCCGCCACCGCCTGGCTGTCTTCGCGCAACACCAGGTTGGTCAACACCTGCCCGGCGATACGCAGGGACTCCAGCAAGGGCACACCACTGGCCATGAGGATACTCAGGGTAGATGCGAAGCGGGCTGTGTCCAGGGCAATCAGCAGGCGTGATATGCCGGGAATGCGCAGCAACATACGGTGCCAGCGCTTCTTTCTTGCAGGGTTTTGCAACAACCGCCGAAGCGCAAAAAATAGCGCAAACAGGCCTGCGATTACCCAGGCTCCATACTGCTGGGAAAAATCGCTGGCGGCGATCAGGCCCCTGGTCAGCGCCGGTAACTCGCGGCGACTGTGAGCAAAGATACCCACCAGCTCCGGTACCACAAAGATCATCAACAGCAGTACCACTGCGAGCGCCACACCAACCAGAATAAACGGGTAAATCATGGCCATCTTCAGCTTCTGCCCGGTGTACTGGCGTTGCTCAGTGTAATCCGCCAGCTGTTCCAGTACGGGGCCCAGGTAGCCAGCGTGCTCACCGGCATTGACCATGGCGCGATACATTTCGTTAAATGCCTGGGGGAACTCGCCCATAGCGTAGGCCAGGGTATGTCCTTCGGCTACCCGGGAACGCACCTGTAACAGCATACCCTTGATGCGCCCACTACGGCTTTGTTCCGCCGCCGCCTGCAGAGCCTCGTCCAGCGGCAGGTTAGAGTCCACCAGGGTAGCTAATTGCCGTGTCATCAGGGCCAGGTCACCGGCACTGATACCTGAAAACAGCTGGAATGAGCGCAGGGAAGGGTTTCCGGCTGCGGCCCTGTTGGCCTCAAGCACTTCCACCGGGCGCAGGTCCTGGCCGCGCAGCTGGCTGCGCACCTGGCGTTCGGAATCGCCCTCCAGGACGCCCCGAACCAATTTCCCCTTTAGGTTAAGCGCCCGGTAACGATACGCAGTCATGATTCAGTAATCCGCTATCAGGAGATCGAAGTCACGCGCAGGACTTCGTGGATACTGGTTTCGCCCGCCAGGACTCGACGCCGGCCATCCGCTTCTATGCCCGGATAATTCTGCCGCGCCAAATGCAATATATCCTGCTCGCTGGCGCCGTCGTAGATCAGCATACGCGTAGCATCGTCGATCTCTATCAACTCATAAACCCCGACGCGGCCGCGGTAGCCCGTGTATTTACACTCCTCGCAACCCTTGGAACGACACACCATCACTGACTCACCGGTGGGCTCAAAACCCAATAACTCGCGCTCCGCTGTGTTGGCCTCTACCTCTTCCTTGCACTCTTTGCACAACAGGCGCACCAGGCGCTGCGACATCACCGCCAGCAAACTGGAGGACAGCAGGAAGGGCTCGATGCCCATATCCTGCAGGCGGGTGATCGCACCGATAGCCGTATTGGTGTGCAGGGTAGACAGCACCAGGTGACCGGTGAGCGAGGCCTGTACGGCGATTTCCGCGGTCTCAAGATCGCGGATCTCCCCCACCATGACCACGTCCGGGTCCTGCCGCAGGACTGCCCTGAGACCGCGGGCAAAGGTCATATCGACCTTGGGATTGACCTGTGTCTGGCCAATGCCCGGTAACATGTATTCAACAGGGTCTTCGATGGTGAGAATATTGCGCGAAGTCTCGTTGATCTCCGCCAGGCCGGCATACAGTGTGGTGGTCTTACCTGAGCCGGTGGGACCCGTCACCAGGATTATGCCATGGGGACTGTGAAGAAATTTCTTGTAGGCCCCAAGCACCTGCTCGTTCATCGCCAGCTGATCCAGATGCAACTGGCCGGCGGCGGTGTCGAGCAGACGCAGCACCACCCGCTCCCCATGGGCAGAGGGAATCGTCGACATACGGATATCAACCGCATGGCCGGCGATTTTCACTGAAATCCTGCCATCCTGGGGCACCCGCTTCTCGGCAATGTCCAGCTTGGCCATTACTTTCAGGCGCGATACCAGCAGGGGCGCCAGCATCCGTTTGGGCGAGAGCACCTCCGCCAACACGCCATCGATGCGATAGCGCACGCTGAGTCTATCCTCAAAAGTTTCCACGTGGATATCCGAAGCCTGGTCGCGCACCGCCTGGGACAGGATGGCATTGATCAGGCGAATGATCGGCGCGTCATCCTCGGTGTCCATGAGGTCACCGGACTCCGGGATTTCATCCGCCAGGCGACTGAGATCGACATCGGCGCCAATATCCTCGGCCATCTGTACCGCTTCATTGTCATCGCGCTGGTAGGCCAGCGTCAGGCGCCGTTTGAAATCACTCTCAGGTACATCCAGCAAGGCAAAGGACCGGCCCAGCAGACGGCGCAACTCGATCAACACCTGCACCGACAGGGGCTTTTCGTGGACCACCAGGGGCGAGCCGTCTGCCGATTTATCCAGCAGTACGCCGTACTGCTTGGCAAAGGTGAAGGGCAAACTGCTGGGCGCAACCTTGCCTGCTGCAGCTGCTACAGAAACAGCTGCGACATCCAGGGCGGCAACTTCGCTCAATTGAACACCGCTTCCACGGCGGTGTTATCGCCGAGATTGTCTTCAGCCTTGCCGGGGTCATCACCAGACGCTGCGTCTGCGTCCTTGATTTCCTTCAGCTGCTTAATCTGGTCGTCCCACTCAGGTAACAGTGGCAAATTCTCATCACCGAGGAAGGTCAGCCCCCGCTCCCTGCGCAAGTTCTGCTGCTCGCGAATAAAGCGGTACTTTTCGGCAGTAGCACCCGCCAACTGTTCATTGTCACGAATAATGGTCGAGCGGATAAAAATCATCAGGTTGGTCTTGGTAATCTTCACCGCGTCGCTGCGGAACAGCCTGCCAAGGAAAGGAATATCGCCGAGTATAGGCACCTTTTGTTGCGCATCCTGTATGTCGTCCTTGATCAGGCCACCCAGCACCACCACACGGCCATCGACAGCCAATACCTTGGTTTCGATTTTACGTTCATTGGTAACCAGGTCCGAGGCCGCCACGGACAGGCCACTGAGGCTCGATACTTCCTGCATGATATCAAGCACCACCGAATCACCCTCATTGACATGCGGGGTCACCGTCAGGGTAATACCCACATTTTCCCGCTCGATGGTCTGGAAAGGGTTTTGCGCACCGTCACCGCCGGAGCCGGTATTGGTAAAGGAGCCCGTCACAAAGGGCACGTTCTGGCCCACGGTAATATAGGCCTCCTGGTTATCAAGGGTCAGCACGCTCGGTGTGGAGAGTATGTTGGCGTTGGCCTGCTCCTTGAGGGCATTGAGAATCACCGTCATGGAAAAGTCGTCATCCAGGGTGCCCCAGCCCAGCGACAGGCCGGGTGTGCCCGCCAAGGCACCGGCGAGGTCTCCGAGATCCACACCATCATCGGTGGATGAATCGTTGTCGCTGGGGGGCAGTATGGCGCCGGCTATATCTCTCGCCCTGGCATCACCGGCGTTGATATTACTGCCATAGAAACCATCGTTTTCTGCAAACAGCCACTGCAGGCCGAGGTCCTGGCCATCATTCAATTCCATCTCGACGATAATGGCTTCCACCAGTACCTGCGCGCGGCGGATATCCAGGCGATGGATCACCGCCTCCAGCGCCGCCATCTCACCGGTGTCCGCAGTAATGATCAGCGCGTTGGTACCCTCGTCCGCCTCTATGGTGGCACTTTTGCGTGAACTGCTGGACTTCTTGGCCCCCTCGGCACCATCCAGCTGACTGATATTCTGCATGACCCGGGTCAGGACCTCGGAAAGTTCACTGGCGTCGGCGTACTCCAGGTAAATTACCTTGACGTTGCCGCTCTGTTGCAGGGGCGTGTCCAGGTGGGCGATCAGCTTGCGTATGCGCCCGCGCTCCAGTTCGTCGCCATTGACCAGCACGCTGTTGGTACGCGAATCCGCCACCAGCAGCATCTCCGGCTCTGCGCCGCCGCTCTGTTTGGCCTCGGACTTACTGAGCTTGTCCAGCATGCTCACCACGTCCTCGGCCACGGCGTAGCGCAACTTGACTATCTCCGTCTGCTGCACCGCCGAACGGTCCATGCGCTCGATGATATCCCTGATGCGATCAATATTGGCCGAGACGTCGGAAATAATAATCGCGTTGCTAGGGGCATAGGCCGCCATGTGCGCCTGCTGCGGCACCAGGGGGCGCAACACCGGGATCAGCTTGGCAGCTGAAATGTTATCCAGGCGGATTACCTGGGTGACGTACTCGTCAGTCGTTTTACCACTATTACCATCGATGACACTCACCGGCGCGGAGCGGGCATCCTTACTCTGGATCACGCGCACCACACCGCCCGAGCGCACGGCGGTATAACCGTGCACTTCAAGAATGGAGAGAAACAACTCATACAACTCGCTGCTGGAGACCGGCTTGCTGGATACCACTTTCACTTTGCCCTTGACCGCAGGGTCCACGACGATAGTGGTTCCTGTGGCCTCCGCCACAAACTTGATCAACTCCTGTATATCCGTCTCTTTCAGGTTGACCGTGTAATCCTGCGCAAAGAGCGGCGCACTGCATAGCAGCAGGGCCAGCAGCAACCTGGCAGGGCGGAACCGGTTTGGGGCTTTCACTAAGTCTTTATCCTTTCCAAAAAATTTCACTACTGGGCACTTCCATCCAGACTCACACTGATCGTCAGGGATTCCTCACCGCGCTCCAGTTCGAACACCACCTCCCCGGCAGAACGCATGGCACTATAGAGGCTCATGGTGTTGGCGGGGTTGTCCAGTGCTATCCCGTTGACCGAGGTCACCAGGTCACCGGCTTTAAAACCCAACTGTTCAAACTGCTCTTTCTCCTGGCCAGGACGAATGCTATAACCCAGCAATTGGCCACCCTCGCGCACCGCACTGACATTGACAACCTTGGCCAGGGACTGGGGATCCTTATACAGCCGCTCACGATAGTTCACGGCCAGCGCGGTTGCCTCGGCATCCTGGCGCTTATCGATTTGCTCACCCTTTTTAACGGACCTGGGGATGGGATCACTCCTCTGGGGGGGTGCCGCTTGCCCGGCTCCCAGCCTGGAATCCTCAAACAGCACCAACAATTCGTAGGTGCCACCGTTATCCAGCACCACTTGCCGCGGCATGACCTTGGCCAGTGTCACCCGGCCAGACACCGGCAATTTATCTTCTACAGCATAGACCGCCTGTCTTGACTGGTGTTCAATAATAGCGTGACCCAGACCATCCTCCGTGGAGGCGATAATACCCCGCAGGGTGAGGTTCAGGCGAGTTTCCCTGGCCCCTTTTTCTATACCATCACGCTCACTGGCCACGACCTGCGGCTGTGCCTGCACACTGGGTGCAGTCGCCCCGGCCTCACCGAATAAATGCCAGGCTCGCATGCGCTTGATATCGACAGGATCCGCCGCCCCGCCAGACCGGCTGGTAGTCACAGGGTTAATTATCTGTGGGGGAGGCCCGCTGATAGCCTCGGATGCAGGCAGCAGCGCCCAGATCAAACGGGACAGGCCCAATACCGCCCACAGCGATAACAACAGCAAGAGAACCCGTCGCAGTCGCCTTGCCTGCTCGGGCTGGGACATACTCCGCAGCGCACCCGTAAGGGCCGCCGTCGCACGCCCGGACACATCGCTGGAACTACTGAGCCACTGGGCTGGCAAAACACACTCCCCTGTCCCCCCCGACTGCCTGTTGCGCGTCGAGTCTGATTATAGCCCCGATTATAGGGCCCTCGATAGAAAGTTAACACTATGAAACAGCGGCATTCTGCCGCGAAAGCGATTCCGGGGGTAAAGATTTGTTATTCTGTGGCGATCCTTGACTGGATCGAGGGATATGTACTAGTTTGGGCACCATCCCGGATCGCCAAGGCAGCCTCCCTTGCGCACAAGCAACAGAGGAATATTAGCGGGACAACTGCGGTGATCGCCCCTATTCTGGCACGACCTGCGACCTCCCCGCCCAGCGGTGGCATTGTCACAATCAGCATACCTCGACAAGGAACAACGAATACCATGGACAGTACTACCCACCGCTCGAAGCGCTCAATAGTGGTCAATTTTGCTGCTCTGGCACTGAGTCTCCCAGCCGCTGTCCAGGCCCAGCAAACCATTCTGGAAGAAATCATTGTCACCGCACAGAAGCGGGTGGAGAACGTGCAGGAGATTCCGGTCACGATTAATGTGGTGACGGGCGAGAGCCTGGATATTTTCAGCATTCGCGACATCAACGACCTGGCCGCCTTCGTCCCCGGGCTGACGATACAGCATACACCGCAAAACCTGTCGCAGGTCACCATACGCGGGCTGGGCACCGGTTCCGGCGGGGAGAGCCTGGACCAGTCCGTTGGCCTGTTTGTCGATGGCATCTGGGCCGGGCGCATCCGGGAGTTCCAATCGGCGCTGTTCGACATAGAGCGGGTGGAGGTCATCAAGGGCACCCAGACAACCGTGTTGGGCAAAAACACCAGCCTCGGGGCGATAAGTATCATCTCCCGCAGTCCGGGTGAAGACTTCGGCGGCTATATACAGGGCGACTACGAATTCGAGTTCGACAGTACCTATGTAACCGGTGCAGTCGACATCCCCAGCCGCTTCGGCAACTACCGCCTGGCCTTCAATGCGGTGGATGAAGAGGGCTATGTCGACAATGAGACCACAGGCAACGAAGTACCGCAAAGGGACCAGACCACCGTGCGCGTCAGCGCGCAGTATGATATTGGCTACGATGGCAGCCTGCTACTCAGCTACCAGTACGATGACCTCAATATCAAGGGCGACACCTTCCAGCCGGATAATGACGAAACGGGCTTTATCGCCGCCATGGACCCCAGCGCCAACATCGGTATCGACCAGACCAAGAACGCGTATACCTCCTATGGCAGCAGTGGCGATGCTGAAGACGACCAGGATTCGCAGCGAGCATTAATACGCTACCAACACAGTTTCGGGGAGTACAGCTTCACCTCACTCACCGGCTGGTCCGAGTACAACAATGATCGCCTGACCGACTCCGACTTCCTGTCGGTGGACTACCTCACCACCACCTTTAGCAGCGACTATGAACAAATCAGCCAGGAGTTGCGCATCACCTCGCCCACCGACCAGCGTTTTTCGTATGTCGCCGGACTGTACTATCTCTACAGCGATATGGATTATTCCAACCTCACTGATTCCAGCTTCCCGCCACCCTTTCTCCTGGGTGGGCTGCCACTGGACGGTACTAACATCAAATACTACGACCAGGATACCGACGTGTGGTCGCTGTTCGGCCAGGGCACGCTGCATATAAGCGAAAGCTGGCACGCCACCCTGGGGCTACGCTATACGGATGAAGAGAAGAGCGCGACCTTTGAGCGGGTGCGCACGCGGTCGGGCGGCGACCTGTCAGATATATTGGCAGGCCTGCTGGCCCCCGAAGTCCCACGCACTGACCTGAATCGTTCAGAAGACAACCTCGATGGCTCCATCAATATAAATTACGATATCAGGGAGACTATGATGGGTTATGTGTCCTGGGCCCGCGGCAGCAAGAGCGGCGGCTTCACCACAGAGGTTTTCCTGCCAGAGGATGCGGAGTACGACACTGAAGAAGCCGACACCACAGAGATAGGGATAAAAATGAATTTTGCCGGCGGCGCGGCGATGCTCAATGCCTCGATCTTCTATACCGAGATCGAAAACTTCCAGGTCATCACCTTCACCGGCACAGCCTTTGTCACTGACACCATACCAGCCGAAAGCACCGGCTTTGAAATGGAGGGCCGCTGGGCCGCCTCAGAAAGCCTCATTCTCGGTGCCAGCGCAACCTATGCCGATGCAGAGGAAACCGACAACAACCTGCGCCTGCCCTATGCCCCCGAGTGGTCCGCTTCTGTAGACGCCCACTACGAGATTGCATGGCAAGGCGCAGGACTAATGTGGCGCATGGACAGTGCCCTGAACTATCGCGATGAACAATACATGCAGAAGGATGAACGTAGCCTTGATGGCGCGCTGACACTGCTGGACCTGCGTATCGCCCTGGCTGCGGCTGACGACAGCTGGGAGGTGGCGGTAATGGGACGCAACCTGCTGGACCAGGCCAGCTCCTTCGGCTTCGATTTCCCGGCTTTCGGAGGGAATATCGCAGAGTTGCCAGTCGGTGCCGCGACTATTGGCAGTCTCAATCGCCCGCGTACCGTCGCTCTGCAGGCTCGCTACAATTTTTGATTCCCGGCAAGCCCAAAGGCGACCAGGTGTCCGCGCACCCTATCGATTACAGTAAGTTTTCGCGCTTCCCTACACGGGACGTGAAGCATATTCCCGGAGATTCAGGCACCCCCGTTATCGGGGACACACTCCGTTTCCTGCAGGACTTCCACGGCCTGGCCCGGCACAAGTTCCAGCGCTACGGACCCGTGTTCAGGGTCAATGCGCTGTTGCAACACACTATCGTACTACTGGGCCCGGACGCCAATGAGGCCATTCTGAAAGACCCCGACAGGTGCTTTTCCAACACCCTGGCCTGGAACCTCACGCTGGATAAGATTTTCCCAAATGGCCTGATGCTCAAGGACTTCGATGAGCACAAATACCACCGTCGGGTGCTGCAGGCGGCCTTCAAACGTCCAGCCATCGAGAGCTATGTGCACGCCATGTCACCGCAAATAGCCACTGGCATTGCCTCGTGGCCACAGGGCGAAGCCTTCAGCTTTTATCCCCATGTGAAAAAGCTGCTGCTGAATGTGGCCGCCAGTGTTTTCCTGGGGCTGAACGTTACTGACGAAGCCGACAGGCTGAATCAATCCTTTATCGACGCGGTGGATGCCACCCTGGCGCTGGTAAAACTCAATATCCCCGGCAATCGCTGGTGGAAAGGCCAGCGTGGTCGCGCTTACCTGGAGCAGTTCGTGCGCGGTCACATCAGTGCCAAGCGCGCCTCCGACGAGCAGGATATTTTTGCCCAGGTGTGCCGCATCCGCGATGAAGATAATCAGTATTTCAGCGATCAAGCTATTGTCGACCACCTGATCTTCCTGCTATTCGCTGCTCATGACACCACCACCAGCACCTTGTGTTCTATCATTTTCGCACTGGCCAAAAATCCCGACTGGCAGGACAAGCTACGCCAGGAGTACCTGGACTACGCGCAGGAACAGCCAGACCTTGAGACCCTGGGCAAGATGGACAGCACAGCGCTGGTGTTTAGAGAGGCGCTGCGTATGTACCCCCCCCTGCCCTCCATACCCAGGCGCTGTATTGCCGACACGCAGGTGCTGGGACACAGCATCCCGCGCAACGCCGGTATAGGAATTTCACCCCTGTTCACGCACTACATGGAAGAGTACTGGAGCAAGCCATACGTTTTTGACCCGGAGCGTTTTAGTCCTGCTCGCGCCGAGGATAAGAAACACTTTTTCCAGTACATCCCCTTCGGAGGCGGCGCGCACAAATGCCTGGGACTGCATTTTGCCGAGGTGCAGGCCAAGCTGTTTCTCTATCATTTTCTCAGGCGTTACGAAGTAACCGTGGAGCCGGGTTACGAGATGGCCTATTCCGTGGTACCCATGTCGCTGCCCACAGACGGCCTGCCCATCTCGCTCAAACTCATCGGAAGGCAGGGAAATTGACGCCAATCAGGCGCTGCTTACCCAAAAACACACAGATAGCCACAATGGCATTAGCTGAAGGCGTAGCGCACCGGCATTGACTTCAGTCCACCTACAAAAAGAGCCTGGACCCACTGCGGATCCGCCGCCATTTCAATATGCGACAGCCGTGGCAACAATTCCTGGAAAAATACTTCCACCTCCAGCAACGCCAGGTGTTGGCCCAGGCACATATGCCCACCGTAACCAAACGCCAGTTGATTGCGATTGTCCCGTTCGATATCGAAAACATCCGGATTATCAATGGCCTCCTCGTCGCGGTTGGCAGAGGGATACCACAGGCAGAGACTGTCTCCGGCCTTCAGGTTTTTGCC
>CBDTVJ010000102.1:0-10373 GCA_965363655.1 uncultured Halieaceae bacterium
CTGGCCTGGGGTGAGGGCGGCCTGGCCGGTATGGTGCTGGTCAGCCAGATGCCGGGGCTCTATTCCGCCCTGGCCGGCAACATGGCCATGGTTGATTTCTGTGACGGCAAACTGGGCTGCTGGGGTATCACCGAACCGGACCACGGCAGCGACAGCCTGGACCCTGACGGCAGCACAGCTGCAATTGACGGTGCTTATGGGCGGCCCAACTGCGTAGCCCGCATCGAGGGTGACAAAATCATCGTCAACGGCCAGAAGGCTGCCTGGGTCTCAGGAGGCACCATCGCCGACGTATGCGCACTGTATTGCCATGTAGAGGAAGATGGCAAAACCCGACCCGGTGTATCCCTGATTGTGCCGCTGGACCTGCCGGGCGTAACCAAGGGGAAGCCGCTGGAGAAAGTCGGCCTGCGTTGCCTGAACCAGGGGGAAATCTACTTCGATAACGTGGAAGTGCCGATTTCACACCTGCTGGCCGGGCCTGACGAATACAACGATTTCGTACGCCACACCTTGGCCGAGGCCAATGTACATGTCGCCAACCTTGCTGTGGGCCTGGCGCGTGCTGCCTATGAGCACGCACACGCCTACGCACATGAGCGAAAACAGGGTGGCCAGCCCATTATTCGTCACCAGAACGTGCGCTATCGCCTGTTCCATATGTTCCGCAAGGTAGAAGCGGCCCGCGCCCTGGTACGGCGGGTGGCCACCTATAACGCCACCGCCCCGGAAGCCGCGTTGCAGGGCTCCATTGCTGCCAAGATCACGGCCACCCAGACCGGCTTTGAAGTGGCCAGCGAGGCCTTGCAAATATTCGGTGGCAACGGCCTGACCAAAGAATACCCGATGGAAAAACTGCTGCGCGACGCCAGGGCAATGCTGATCGCCGATGGCTGTAACGAAATGCTGGCACTCAAGGGTGGCAGCCTGCTGGTCAACCCGGAATTACTGTAAAGGGAGCTTCACCGTGAGATTACAAAATAAAGTGGCACTGGTTACGGGCGCCGGCAACGGCATCGGCGAAGCGACCGCAAAACGATTTGCCGAGGAAGGTGCAGTGGTAATCGTCTCCGATATCAATGCGGAGAGTGCCAGACGTGTTGCTACCGATATCGAGGCCAGCGGCGGGCGCGCGGAAGCACGCACCCAGGATGTTACCGATGAAGCACTCTGGGGCGTGGTAGTGGCCGATATTGTCAGCCGCCATGGAAAAATCGATATTCTGGTCAACAATGCCGGCATCGCGCTTACAGGGACCGTGGAAGACACCACGTTGGATGACTGGCGCAAAACCCAGATCGTTAACGGCGAGAGTGTTTTCATGGGCACACGGGCAGCGGTGTCCGCCATGAAAGAAAGCGGCGGTTCAATCATCAATATTTCCTCTATCGAAGGAATAGTGGGCGAACCAAACGCCACGGCATACAACTATAGCAAGGGCGGCGTACGTATCTTTAGCAAATCTGCCGCGCTGCACTGTGCCGCACAGGGCTACCCTATTCGTATCAATTCGGTGCACCCGGGTTTCATTCTTACGGCGATGGTGGAACAAGGTATTGGCAGCTTGCCAGATGACGAGGGCGCGGCCATGTTTGAGCGCATCCTGGGAGGCATTCCCATGGGCGCGCTGGGTGAACCGCTGGATATCGCCAACGGCTGCCTGTTTCTGGCGTCTGAAGAGTCGAAATACATGACGGGTTCTGAACTAATTATCGATGGCGGCTTTACCGCTCACTAGGCGGCAACAGCAATATAAGTAGAAGGGAGAACGATATGCACAAGTACACTGCACCGGCCTGGGCCAGGACGATATACGATGTATCGGGCAAGCTGACCGAAGACTTCGGCGGCGGTCCGCGGCAACTTAAAATGGCCTGGGTGATCAACCTGCACAAAATCATCACCCTGTTCATTGTGCTGGGCATGATGTTCTATTTTGACAATTTCAGCACTTCAGCCTGGGTTTACCTGGGCCTGCACGGCATCTATGGCTATTGCTGGCTGGTAAAGGATTTCGGCTTTCGCGATGGCAGCTTTGAAACCCGCGTCACCTACGGTGGTGCGATAATGACCTATCTGGTGCTGGTAGGCTGGTACTGGTTACTGCCCTACTTGTTTATTTCCCGGTACGTAGAACCATCCGGACCCGTCCTGTTCACAGCCATCGCCATGCACACCCTGGGAATTACGTGGATGATCGCCGGTGACTGCCAGAAGCATTTTTCATTGAAGTATCGCAAGGGCCTGATTACCGAAGGCGTGTTTGCCTACACACGCAACCCCAATTTTCTCGGTGAAATACTGATCTACGCATCCTACGCAATTCTTGTCAACCACTGGCTGGGGTATCTGGTGCTGGCCTACGCCACACTGTTTTTCTACTCTCGTATGCATGTGAAGGACGCATCCATTTCCCGCTATCCTGAGTGGGAAAGCTATAGCAAACGCTCCAGCCGACTTATTCCCTGGAAACTATTGACTGCTCTTTTCCAACGCAACAGTACTGGCCAATCAACTGCAGCATGAGGTGAGACCATGAGTCATGATGCCAGCAAAAAAATGTTCCTGGGCGCGGCCATATTCAACTGGATAATCGGGTTCGGCCTGTTATTCATCCCCGGGATGTTCCTGTCGTGGTTTTGCATAACCCCCACACCGGATCAAAACGTCTGGGTCCAGGAGTTTGCCGGCCTGGTTACCGTCTTCGGAATCGGCTACTACTGGGCCGCGAGAGACTTCCATAACAACCGATCTATCGTTCGACTGGCTGTTTTAGGTAAGTCGGCTGTTGTACTAATTGCGCTGCTTAACGTCATCAGAGGTGACGTCAGCTGGCAGCTCATGATTCCAGCTGCCGGGGATGCAGTCTTCGTAGTGCTCTTCATATTGGCCCTCAAATCCAGTGAAAGGTCGCAACTGGGCGGCGTAGCTTGATCAATCGCGGGTCTGGTACATGAATGGCGTGCCAGATCCAGTAGCCCGACTATAATTAAAGCACCTGACATCCTCGAGAATAGATAATATGATACGAATGGGTGGCGCGGACGCTTTCATGCTGTCGAATGAGACCCCCTGTGCCTATATGCACACCTTCAAGATAGCCATACTGGATCCGTCGACTGATCCCGAGGGCTGGAATTTCGATAAGTGGCGCCAGGATTTCAGTGATCGCCTACACCTGGTGCCACCCTTTCGCTGGAAACACGCACCCTCGCCGCTGGGGTTGAACCACCCTATGTGGGTGGACGACCCCGAATTCAGCCTGGACAATCACCTACGCCGGGTCTCCTGCCCGGCCCCTGGCGACCACAAGTCGCTATGCGAGTTCATGTCGTCGGTTTACGCCTACCCATTGGACCGCAGCCGCCCCCTGTGGTTGCTGTGGGTCGTTGAGGGGCTGGCGGACGGTAAAATTGCCTTTGTCTGCCTGGTGCACCATGCTTATGCCGATGGCGTAGGTGCCGCATGGTCACTACAGCAACTCTACCGGCCAGAACCGGGGTGGACGCCGGAGGACGTCCCGGATTGGCACCCCCGGCCCTGGCCATCATGGGGCAAACGCCTGTGGTGGGGAGCACGCGAACTACCCGGGGTGCTGATGACTAATTTGCCCAAAGTCGTGTCAGGGCTGCGTAAGAAGAAAGCGCTGGACAGAAGCTACGAGGCGCAGGGCAAGCCGCCCCACCCCACGGCGACCATGATGCAGCAAACGCCGCTGAACCAGACGCTGTCTTACGGCAGGACATTTGTCTGCGATAACATGCCTTTGGATGATTTCAAAGCGGTGAGCAAGGGCTTCGGCGTCACCATCAACGATGTATTTATGTGCTGCGTGGCCGGCGCCGCGCGGCGACTGCTGCAGGACAAACACTACGACCCTGACCAGCACGCGCTAATCGGCGGTACACCCTTTGCCGGCATACGCGCAGAGGGCTGGCAGGGGATGGGCAATTTCGCCAGCGTGGATTACTGCTGGTTGCACTCAGAAATCGAGGACCCGGTGGAGCGGCTGCGCGCCAGCCACGAGGCAGCGGTGGAGATGAAGGCACACCTGGCGGCCACGGTCGCTGCGGGCAGTGACCTGAAAGCCATTTTCCAGGTCTTCCCACCCTGGCTGGTGACGATAGTACGCCGCTACATCAGCAGCAAGAAAGGAGCTCTGGGCTTGTTTGGCAATATGGTCATCTCCAACGTACCAGGCCCGCGGGAGCCAATCTATTTCAACAAGTACAAACTGGACACCTGGTACTCCACCGGCCAGGTCTTCGACGGGTCCTGCGTCAATATGACCATGTGGAGCTATTGTGGCCGGGCCAACCTGTGCATCCTGGCCGATCAGAGAATCATTCCGGACGGGTGGATAGTCTACAACTACTTTATCGAGGAATTGCAGGCTCTGGTGGCGCAAATACCGATGCAACCAGAGGATGAGGAAAGCAAGCATGAGTAAACTGGCGCCGCTGGACCTGGCATTCCTGTTGATGGAAAACCCCAGCCGGCAAATGCACATGGCTGCCTTTCAACTGTTCAAGCTGCCGGGCAGGCAAAAAAATACTTATCTCCCGAAGCTGCTGGACGCTTATCGCAACTCGGAGGTGGCAAAGCCCTTCAACCAGAAACTCAGCTGGCTCGACAAGGGGGTGGCTTCCTGGGATACGGTGGAGCCCGATCTGAAGTATCACGTTCGGCACATTGCAGTACCCGCCCCCGGTGGCATGGAAGAGTTCTACGAGGTCGTCTCTTTCCTCAATACAACGCTGTTGGATCGCAACAGACCGCTGTGGGAATGCTACATCATCGAGGGCGTGGAAGACGGCCAGTTTGCCGTGCTGATCAAGGTTCACCACGCGCTGATCGACGGCATGGGCGCCATGAAGCTGTTCCAACAGTCTCTAAGCACCACAGCCAGCGACAAGGCCATTCGACCTGCATGGATGCCCTTTGCAAGCAAAAAGGCGAAGCGGCGCTCCCGTGGCGGCCAGTCCCAAGTACGAAAACTCCTGTCACAGATGGGCTCTGTGCCCTCCAACCTGGTAAACGCCGGCAGCAACCTGCTGGAGCTGGGAAGCAGCAGCCTGAAGCGTGGAGCACAGCGTGCGCCCCTACCATTTGGAGCCAGCAGAACACTGTTCAATAACACCGCCACATCGTCCGAGCGGCGCTATGCCAACTGCGAAATCCCCCTGCCCTGGGCCAAAACCATGGCCACGGCCAGTGGCGTCACTGTCAACGATGTGATCATGACCGTTATCGATGACGCCCTGCACCGCTACCTGAAAGAGCGTGATGCCATCACATCGAAGGCGCTGGTGGCGATCATGCCCATGTCCTCCCGCGTGAAGGGCCAGGAGAGTTCCGGCAATCAGGTGAGCGTTGAGTTGGTGGCGATGGGAGAGCCCGACGCATCTATCGCAGAGCGCCTGCAGCAGATACACGAGGCCACTACACATATCAAGGAGCGAGCTAGCAAGTTACCGGTCGCGGTGCGCCAACTCTACACCCTGTTCATCGCAGGCAGCACAACTCTGCCTGATGTCTCAGCGGCCATGAAGTCCTTGCCGATAGGCAACCTGGTCATCTCCAACATGGTCGGCCCTAAGGAGCAGCTATATCTGGCGGGCGCGCCGCTCGTGGCATTCCACGGCTTACCCATTGTACCGCCGGGAGGCGGTCTCAATGTCACCTTCGCCACCGTCAGCAATTCCATATGCCTCGGTGTGGGTGCTGCGCCCGAGGCGGTGGATAACCCCTATCACCTGATTCAGCTGATTCTGTCTGCGGTGGATCGGCTGGATAAAACCATGACCCAAAGGCAAAGCCAGGCAAGGTCAACGAGCAGAGGGCCCTGACTGAGGCCGCCTGCGACTGACACCAGGGGTGGAACAATCTTGATATAAATTTACTATCAACTCGATTCATATATTTAACTCGCTACTATCAACATACGCTACTATGCTTCTGGCAACCCTCTTCCTCAATGGAGATAGCTCCAATGCTCAAGCAAACGATTTCTTCGCTTTCCGCAGTAGCGGTTGCGGTATCAATGGCAGTGTTATCAACCCCTGCTTTCACGCAGGATGCACCGAAGTCCAACCAGTTCTGGTGGCCCGAACAACTGAACCTGGCGCCTCTGCGTGCTCACGATGCCCGGTCTAACCCCTATGGTGACGATTTCAATTACGCTGAGGCCTTCAATAGTGTCGATATCGAGGCACTTGAAAAAGACATTGAAGAGACGCTTACCAACTCACAGGATTGGTGGCCAGCAGACTGGGGTACCTATGGCGGCCTTATGATCCGAATGGCCTGGCACAGTGCCGGAACCTACCGTGTACATGATGGACGCGGCGGCGCCGATGGCGGCCAACAACGCTTCGAGCCGCTTAATAGCTGGCCAGATAATGCCAGCCTGGATAAGGCACGCCGATTACTGTGGCCAGTGAAGCAAAAATATGGCCGCAATGTCTCCTGGGCTGATTTGATGATTCTGTCCGGTAACGTATCGCTGGAAGCCATGGGTTTTGAAACCCTGGGATTCGCCGGTGGGCGCGTAGATGACTGGGAGTCTGACGTCGTTTACTGGGGCGCCGAAACTGAGATGCTGGCCAACAACAAACGCTACAATAAAGACGGAAAAATGGAAAAACCCCTGGCGGCTGTGCAGATGGGGCTTATCTATGTGAACCCGGAAGGTCCTGGCGGCAATCACGATCCGCTCTCCGCAGCCCAGGATATGCGTGAATCATTTGGCCGCATGGCAATGAACGACGAAGAGATTGTGGCGCTGGTCGCGGGCGGACATACCCTGGGGAAAGCCCACGGCGCCAAGTCCGCTGACTGTATCGGTCCTGAACCTGCCGCCGCCCCTATCGAGGAGCAAGGCTTTGGTTGGAAAAATAAGTGTGGCACGGGCAAAGGTGCCGACGCCATGACCAGTGGCCTGGAAGGCGCCTGGACATCCACGCCCACCGCATGGTCTGTTCTGTATCTTGATAACCTGCTCCGGTTCGAGTGGAAAAAAACCAAGTCTCCTGCCGGTGCAACGCAATGGATTCCCACCGATGCCACTGCATCAACCCTGGTACCGGATGCCCACGACCCGAAGAAACGGCATGCGCCCATCATGTTCACAACGGACATGGCGCTGAAGAGAGACCCCGGCTTTCGAGAGATTTCCCAGCGTTTCCTGAAGAGCCCGAAAGAGTTTGACCTCGCGTTTGCCAGGGCCTGGTTCAAACTGACGCATCGCGACCTGGGTCCACACGCTCGCTATGTGGGCGCTGACGTTCCCGAGGATGTGTTCATCTGGCAGGACCCCGTTCCGGCTGCAGACTACAAGTTGATTGACGATCGGGACGCCACCAGGTTGAAAGGGAAAATCCTGAAATCTGGTGTGACCGTACCCGAGCTGGTAAGGACGGCTTGGGCATCGGCCTCCACCTTCCGCGGTTCCGACATGCGCGGTGGTGCCAACGGTGCACGCATTCGGCTTGCTCCCCAGGTAGATTGGCAAGCGAACGATCCTGCAGAGCTGGCCAAGGTATTGAAGGCCCTGACCAAGGTTCAGCAGGACTTCAACCAATCCCTGTCAGGTGGCAAGCAGGTCTCTTTGGCTGATGTGATTGTGCTGGGCGGCGCTGCAGCCATTGAACAGGCCGCCAAACAGGCCGGTCACAGTGTTGAAGTCCCGTTTTCACCAGGGCGCACCGACGCATCGCAGAAGATGACAGACGTGAATTCGTTTGCTGTGCTGGAACCGACGGCAGACGCGTTCCGCAACTACTACAGTGCTATGAGTTACGGTTCACCGACAGAAATGCTGGTGGAAAAGGCTGACCTTCTAACCCTGACCGTGCCAGAAATGACCGTACTGGTTGGTGGTATGCGTACTCTCAATGCCAATACCGGACAGACCCAATACGGCGTGCTTACCGATAAACCCGGAACCTTGAACAATGACTTCTTTGTGAACCTGCTCGACATGTCCACAAAATGGACCAAGTCTGCCAAGGTCGAAGGCACCTATGAGGGAAGAGTCCGTGCTACGGGCAAAATCAAATGGACTGCTACCTCTGTGGATCTTATTTTCGGGTCAAGCTCCGAGTTGCGTGCCGTGGCAGAAGCCTATGCCTCTAACGATGGTAGCGAGCAGTTTGTAAGCGACTTTGTTAGTGCATGGACCAAGGTAATGAGGCTTGATCGCTTTGATCTGAACTGATTCACGTTAGAAACCGGGTAAAACTGGCTTTTTTGGTAAGTTTTACCGTTTTACCCGGCACAAGTCAGGCTACAATCGCCTAACAAGTAAAATGAGACTGTGGTGACGTGAAAAGATTGTCGGGGCTTATCCTGGTTGCGTGGATTATCGCAGCCAGTCACGCTGGCGCGGAGAGCGACCCGGTCGTGCTAAGCATTGACCCTTCGACTCAGCCCCCTCGCGCTCAACAGCCAGCTGTTAAAGTCTTCAAGTACACCAATCGCTTGGGTACAACCTCGTTCTCCGATCAAGCCCCCGCTAATCGCCGATACGAAGTGATCAAGGTTATGTATGGCTGCTACGCCTGCAACCCGGGTTCAAGGGTCAACTGGCATAGCACTCCTCTAAACCTGAAGGATTTCCAGGAAACGATTAACACTGCAGCGGTAAATTACGGTATTGATCCTGCTTTGGTGCGAGCTGTGATCCATGCCGAGTCGGCATTCAAGCCAAATGCAAAGTCGAGGGCGGGCGCGCTCGGTCTAATGCAGTTGATGCCGGATACGGCCAGCGATATGGGTGTCGCAGACCCTATGTCACCCGAAGATAACATTCATGGCGGCGTGCGTTACCTCGCCTGGCTCCTGCAGAAAACCAACGGTAACACCCTGCTCGCGACTGCAGCCTATAATGCCGGACCCGGAGCTGTAGAGCGCCATAATGGCATCCCGCCCTACGAGGAAACCGAGACCTACGTCAAGCGGGTAGGCATTTTACACGGCCGTTATAGAAAAGCCCTGGCCGAGGGAACAGCGGCCTTGTTATGACTCAGCATTGCCGTTGCACACTCGCAAGTAAATCGTGGAAAAACTATTTCCCGGGCATCGTATTCCTGGCGATATAGTCAGTGATATAAGCTGTAAAATCCGGCTGGTTGGCGCGCCTGTCCGTCTCGATGCTGCGGGCAATCCCCGAATCGCACATGCCACTGTGCCACTCTTTCATGCCGGGAATCTCCGCCAGAATATCCCAGTCCAGTTGTCGTGAACCGATAGCGGTCACTACGGCGTTCACGTAGTGCACGTAGATATCGGCCAAGGTCATGTCACCACTGGCGATATAAGGCGAAAACTGGCACAAGCGCTTCATGGCCTTGATACCGCGGTTGGTCACGTGACGTGCATCGGCCATGGCGGGTTCGGGCGCAGGCTTGCCTGAAAAGGCATAGGCAATCAGGCGGCGACTCGGCAGCTCCAGGTAGAGCTCGGCAACCTTCATGATCTGCCGCACCCGGGCGCGTGCCATCGGGTCGGCCGGGTACAGTGGCTTGTCGGGATAGACCTCCTCCAGGTACTCACAGATAACGGTAGTTTCGGAAATATCCTGGCCGTCTGCAGTAGTCAGGGCAGGCACCTTGCCCACCGGGCTGATCGAGAGCCATTCTTCACCACCGCTGTAGACCAGGTGCTCCTTGAAAGGGATCTCCTTGTAGAGCAATACGTACTTGACGATGTTGTAATAATTACTGGCGGCAAATCCGTGTAAAGTGATCATGATGTGGTCCGTCGCTCCAGGTGTCGGAAGATTAAGGCTGATCGCATAGAATAGACCATCGTGAGGACATGGTGTAATTGTGCCGAGTCCACCCATGACGAGATGTTACCCACGAGGAATCGACAGATGATTAATGCATTCGCGGCAATGGCAGCAAAAGGACAGCTGGAGGAATTCCAGTATGATCCCGGCCCAATACTTGGCACGCAGGTAGAGATTGATGTCGAGTACTGTGGTATCTGCCACAGCGATTTAAGCATGATCGATAACGATTGGGGCAGATCAAACTACCCACTGGTGCCTGGCCATGAGGTTATCGGCACGGTAGCAATGGTTGGACCAGATGTGACGACACTTGAGCCCGGTGATGTGGTCGGCCTTGGCTGGCACTCTGATTACTGTATGACATGCAGTACCTGTATGTCTGGTGACCATAATCTTTGCTTGTCAGTGCAGCCCACTATTGTCGGACGGCACGGTGGTTTTGCAGACAAGGTACGCGCCTCAGCCGCCAGTGTCGTGAAATTACCTCCAGGCATGGATAAAGCCTCCGCAGGACCCTTGTTTTGCGGTGGAGTCACAGTTTTTAACCCACTGGTTCAGTTCGACATTCAAGCCACGG
>CBDTVJ010000103.1:0-10359 GCA_965363655.1 uncultured Halieaceae bacterium
GCAGTTACTTTGGGGAGTACTGAACCTAATGATTCAACATACCTTTGGCTTATTGGTCAGGCCAAGCGCGCAATGGAAAACCGTTTCTGAACTACCTGAAAGTTCTCTCAAGACACTGATTCTTTACCCCTGTTTCCTGGCAATCCTGCCAGCGGTGGCCTGGTATTACGGCACCAGCCAGGTGGGCTGGACAGTGGGCGACCATGGCGAAACCATCAAGTTGACCGCCGCCAGCGCCCGCCAAATATGTATTCTGTTTTACTTTGCCATGATCGCCTGCGTCGCGGTGATCGGGTACTTCATCCACTGGATGTCGGACACCTATGGTGCCAACTCCAGCCTTACCAGGGGTATTGTCATTGCCGGCCTCACGGCTACCCCGCTATTTATTGCCGGGCTGGTCGGTTTTTATCCGCTGCTGTGGCTGGATATGCTGATCGGTGTTACGGCCGTCTGCTGGGCTGTTTACCTGATGTACCTGGGCATCCCGATTGTGATGAATATCCCCGAAGAGCGGGGCTTTCTGTTCTCCAGTGCGATACTGGCCATAGCCATGGTAATCCTGATTTGCCTGATGGTTGGCTCAGTTATTCTCTGGGACTTCGGGGCGGCACCTGCCTTTACTGACTAAGCGGCACCGGCGACATACCGGCTTTATCGAATTTGGAATCTTTGACTGGAAATGAACCATGAGCGAGCTTAACTCTGCACTGGAACACCCCACGTATAACTACAAGGTGGTGCGTCAGTTTGCTGTAATGACCGTTGTCTGGGGTATTGTGGGCATGCTGGTTGGCGTACTGATCGCCGCACAGCTGGCCTGGCCCGAACTAAACCCAGGGCTTCCCTGGCTGCATTTTGGCCGCCTGCGCCCGCTGCATACCAATGCGGTGATTTTCGCCTTTGGCGGTTGTGCGCTGTTTGCCACCTCTTATTACATAGTCCAGCGCACCTGCCAGGTAAGGCTGATTTCGGACAAGCTGGCGGCTATCACGTTCTGGGGCTGGCAACTGGTGATTGTCTCTGCGGTAATCACCCTGCCCCTTGGCCTGACCAGCAGCAAGGAATACGCTGAACTTGAATGGCCCATAGACATCCTGATCGCCGTTGTATGGGTGCTGTACGCCGTTGTGTTTTTCGGCACCATCGTCAAGCGCAAAACCTCGCACATCTACGTAGCCAACTGGTTCCTGGGCGCATTTATCCTCGCGGTTGCGATACTCCATATAATTAACAGCCTGGCGGTTCCCGTCACCATGGTGAAGTCCTACTCAATCTATGCCGGCACTGTCGACGCCATGGTGCAGTGGTGGTATGGCCACAATGCGGTGGGCTTCTTCCTGACCGCTGGCTTCCTGGGCATGATGTACTACTTCGTGCCCAAGCAGGCCGGGCGGCCGATATATTCCTACCGCCTGAGTATTGTGCACTTCTGGGCCCTGGTCGCCATCTATATCTGGGCCGGGCCGCACCACCTGCACTACACTGCCCTGCCCGACTGGGCCCAGAGCCTGGGTATGGTGATGTCCATTATTCTGCTGGCACCCTCCTGGGGCGGCATGATCAACGGCATGATGACGCTATCCGGTGCCTGGGACAAATTGCGTACTGACCCCATCCTGCGTTTCCTCGTGGTAAGCCTGTCCTTCTACGGCATGTCTACCTTTGAGGGGCCCATGATGGCGATCAAGACGGTAAACGCCCTCTCCCACTACACTGACTGGACTATCGGTCACGTACACTCGGGTGCGCTTGGCTGGGTGGCAATGATTTCCATAGGCTCCCTGTATCACCTGTTCCCGATCCTTTTTGGCAAAGAGAGGATGTTCAGCACCAACCTGATTAACACGCACTTCTGGATGGCCACCATCGGCACGGTGCTCTATATCGCCTCCATGTGGGTAAACGGTATTTTGCAGGGCCTGATGTGGCGCGCCTACAATCAGGATGGCACCCTGACTTACACCTTCGTTGAGTCGGTTGCGGCCAGTTACCCCGGGTATGTCGTACGCGTCATCGGTGGCGCCATTTTCTTAGGCGGCATGCTTATAATGGCCTACAACGTGTACATGACCACCCGCAAGGATGTTGAACCACAGGCGGCCCCGGCTGCAGCAAGCGCGGCGTAAGGAGCAGACTATGAAACATGAAGCAGTTGAAAAAAACATTGGCTTGATGATCATACTGATCATCGTCGCGCTCAGCTTCGGTACCCTCGTAGAGTTGGTGCCCCTGATGTTCGCCAAGGAAACACACGAGCCGATAGCCGGCCTGAAGCCCCTGCCCGCACTGGAACTCGAAGGACGCGACGTCTATATACGTGAAGGCTGCCACACCTGCCATTCACAGATGATCCGCCCACTGCGCGCGGAAACAGAACGCTACGGACACTACTCCGTTGCCGGGGAACTTGTCTACAACCACCCCTTCCTCTGGGGTTCCAAGCGCACCGGTCCCGACCTGGCACGGGTTGGCAAACGCTACAGTGACGACTGGCACCGGGCCCATCTGAACAATCCCCGGGATGTGGTACCTGAATCCAATATGCCCGCTTTCCCCTGGTTGTTCGAAGCGGAAATCGAGAGCGAGGTGACAGGCAGAAAGATGTCCGCCTTGAGATCCGTAGGCGTGCCCTACACTGACGAGGATATCGCCGGCGCGGCTGCCGCCGTAGCGGGCAAAAAAGAAATCGAAGCCCTTGTTGCATACCTGCAACAACTGGGTACCTTGCTGCAATCGAGGCGTTAAGCGTATGGATATTAACGACCTGAGAGGTCTCAGCACCGCCTTACTGATGGCCACATTTATCGGGATGTGTTTCTGGGCCTATAGCAAAAACCGCAAAAAGGAATTTGATGAAGCTGCCAATCTGCCATTCGCAGATGAAGAGTTGAATCAACGTACCTTGCAGGAGGAAGTAAAGAATGGCTAGTTTCTGGAGCATGTGGATCATAATTCTCACCACTATCACCATAGTGGGAATTACCTGGATCCTGTTTGCCAACCGCAAGGGTGAACAACAGCCCGAGGAGAAAACAACAGGCCATGAGTACGATGGCATTGAGGAATACGACAACCCCCTGCCCGCCTGGTGGTTTTACATGTTTGTCCTGACCATCGTCTGGGGCATCGGTTACCTGGTCATTTACCCGGGCATGGGCAACTTTCCCGGCCTGCTGGGCTGGACGCAACTCGGGCAGCACAGCAATGAAGTTGCGGTGGCGGATGAAAAATATCGCGCCATGCGCGACCGCTACATGGCATTGCCGATAGAGGAAATCGCCAGCGATCCCGCTGTACGAAAAATGGGTATGCGGATGTTCGGCAACAACTGCGCCCAGTGCCACGGCGGAGATGCCAAAGGCAGCTTCGGTTTTCCCAACCTTACCGACGCCGACTGGATCTATGGCGGAGACCCCGCCACGATCAAGGCAACCCTGGTCAATGGTCGCCAGGCGGTCATGCCCGCCTGGGGTAGCATCCTGGGTGACAAAGGTATCGATGAGGTGACGCAGTATGTCATCTCGCTGAATGGCCGTGATGCCGATGCGCAAAAAGTAGCCGCCGGTGAGAAACATTTCCAGACCTACTGCGTGGCCTGCCACGGTGCGGACGCGGGCGGCAATCCGGCTTTAGGCGCGCCTAACCTGGCAAACGGCATATGGTTGTATGGCGGCACCCAAGAGCAGATTGCACATACCCTGCGCGCCGGTCGCAATGGCCAGATGCCTTCTTTCAAGGACACGCTGAGCGAGGACAAGATTCATATCCTCACGGCCTATGTTTACGGTTTGAACAAGTAGGGTCAAAGTCGAGTTTACGCTCCTGTGACATTACATGGGTTCCTGGCTTGGAACCCATGTCTTCCAATGCATCACATCCGACCATGAGACAGGAACATGTCTGACCAGGATCTTATTGATATCCAGGAAATCGTCCCGGCTGAAATCGCTGAAATCGATCTGTACCAGCGCCGGGAGAAGATCTATACACGTAAAATAGAAGGGTTTTTCCAGCGCATCCGGCTTTTTACCGGCTGGCCGTTACTGGTTGGCTACATGCTGTTACCCTGGATTTCCTGGGACGGCAGGCAGTCCGTTTTGTTCGATTTACCAGCGCGCAAGTTCAATATTTTTGGACTGACTTTCTGGCCCCAGGACTTTCCGATGCTGGCCTTCCTGTTGATAATCGCCGCATTCGCCCTGTTCGCCGTTACCACCCTGGCGGGTCGCATCTGGTGCGGTTACACCTGCCCGCAAACAGTATGGACCAGCATATTCATGTGGCTGGAGCAAAAGACCGAGGGTAGCCGTAATCAGCGCATCAAACTGGACAAGGCGCCCTGGTCACTGCAAAAACTCGCCAGGAAAAGTGCCAAGCACATTTCCTGGCTCTCTGTTGGTTATATCACTGGCTTCACCTTCGTCGGCTATTTTTATCCAATCAAGGAGCTTTTGCCGGATCTGTGGACTTTCCAGTTGGGCGGCTGGCCGCTGTTCTGGATAGCATTCTTCACCATCGCGACCTATATCAACGCCGGCTGGATGCGCGAGCAGGTGTGCATGTACATGTGCCCCTATGCACGCTTCCAGTCTGTCATGTTCGACCACGATACCCTGATCGTGTCTTACGACAGCAAGAGAGGGGAACCGCGCGGCTCACGCAAGCGCAGCGCTGATCACAGGGAACTGGAACTCGGCGAGTGTATCGACTGTGAGCTGTGTGTGCAGGTCTGCCCGACCGGCATCGACATCCGCAATGGATTACAGTACGAATGCATTGGCTGCGCCCTGTGCGTTGACGCCTGTGACTCCGTCATGGACAAAATGGAATACCCCCGGGGCCTGATTCGCTACACCAGTGAAAACGAGCTGGAGGGCAAGAAAATACATTGGCTACGACCCCGCATCATTGGCTATATCACGGTTCTGTGTATCATGATCGGACTATTCACCTACAATCTAGTCAGTCGCATCCCACTGGAACTGACCGCGATTCGCGACCGCAATCAACTGTTTGTTACCACTGACTCTGGCGCCATTGATAATATCTACACCCTGCAACTGGTGAATATGGATCAGGCAATGCATGAATTTGACATCAGTATTACGGGCATCGAAGGTGCAAGTCTCATCGGTGAAGCCACTCACACGCTCAATGGTGGTGAGGTCCGTGCTATCAGTTTACGTGTACGTATCGAGCCCGACCTGCTGGACAAGCCCAGTACCGAACTCGATTTCACAGCCCAGGCCAGCGACAATCCGTCGCTGCAGGCCACTGCCGAATCGCGCTTTGTGAAACCCCTGTGAGCCGACAACTTCCCGGTGGAGACACCCAGCCCTGGTTCCGCCAGTTCTGGCCCTGGTTCCTGATCACGCTCCCGGCCAGTGTGGTGGTGGCTGGCTTCGCCACGCTATACATTGCCAATCGACACGCCGATGACCTGGTGGTGGATGATTACTATAAAAATGGCCTGGCCATCAATCGCCAACTGGAAAAGAAACAGCGTGCGGCAGCACAGGGTATTGCTGCTCAACTTCGGTTCGAGCCGGGCTCAGTCGCCATTACAGTGGACGGACCCGTCACCAGCGAACAACTACTTCTGCTAATGTCACATCCACTGGAAGCCGACAGGGATTTCGCCGTCACTGTTACCAGCGTAGAGGCAGGACTCTATACAGGCATGCTGGAAGCCCCCGTAGCAGCGCGCTGGCACTGGACGCTGCAGGAACAGGATGCCACCGGCTGGCGTCTCGACGGCGCTGTGCAGGCTGCTGATATCGGCGATGCTGCCAGCGACTGACGCGTCGACCTCGATGACCCCCGACGCCTGCTACCACTGCGGCGAGCCCGTCCCCTCAGGGCTGGACCTGAGCGTGGAAATTGCCGGAGTCGCACGCCCCATGTGCTGCCCTGGTTGCCGTGCGGTCGCCACCCTCATTGCAGGCAGCGGGCTGGACAACTTCTACCAACAACGGACCACCTACAACGAACGACCACTCGCGCCGGACGAGGAAGCAATCGTCCGCTACGGCGTCTATGACGACCCGGAACTGGCGGCTACATTCACCACTACTGACCCGGAAGGGTTGGTAAGCGCAAGTCTGCTATTGGGCGGCGTCAGCTGCGCAGCCTGTACCTGGCTTATCGAACAGTCCCTTGGAGTATTACCGGGCATCTCCCGCGCCCTGGTCAACCTGCAACAATCCAGGCTGGATCTTCTGTTTGACCCTGGTGAGCTGAAATTGAGCGAAATATTCGCCCGCATAGAAGCGCTGGGTTACCGCCCTCGCCCCTACCAGGCGCACAGCCAACGGCAGTTGATGGAGGATGAATACCGCAGCGATTTCCGCCGCCTGGCGGTGGCCGGCCTGGGTATGATGCAGGTTGGTATGTTCGCAATCGCCCTGCACGCCGGTGATATCCAGGGCATGGCGAGCCAATACCAGGGTCTGCTGCGCTGGGTCAGCCTCCCGGTCGCCGGATTTGTCGTATGGTATTGCGCCCGCCCATTTTTTACATCGGCGTGGCGACACCTGAGGCAGCGCTCCCTGGTTATGGATCTACCCGTTGCACTGGCGATTGGCCTGGCCTTCCTCGCCAGTGCCTGGGCCACCGCCACCGGCTCCGGGCAGGTCTACTTTGATTCGGTAGTGATGTTCACCTTCTTTCTGCTACTGGGCAGATTCCTCGAGCGGCGCATGCGCCAGCGCGATCTTTTCACATGGTTCGATGCACAGAGTAGTCTGCCCAGTGCCGTTACCATACGCAAGAATGACCAATGGACAACCGTTCCTCGCATCCAGTTGCAACGGGGAGACATTGTGCTGATCAAGGCCGGGGAAACCGTACCAGTGGATGCGCAAGTGATAACGGGTACCAGCGCCGTGCGCGAAGATACTTTCAATGGCGAGCACCTGCCCAGGGCGGTGTCCGGGAAAGATACGGTTTACGCTGGCACCATCAATATGGAAGATGCACTGGAAGCCCGGGTGCTGGGGGATTACCGCGACAGCCGACTGGCAGCGCTGCAACGTTCGGTGGAAGTGGCGCAGACAGAAAAGCCCAAGCTGGCCAAGCTCTCCGACCGCATCGCCTCCTGGTTTGTTGCCGGTATTCTACTGGTATCGGCTATCACCGCCCTTACCTGGCTGCAGTTGGCACCGGATAAAGCATTCTGGATAACCTTGTCTGTATTGGTCATCAGCTGCCCCTGCGCCCTCGCCCTGGCAACACCTGCAGCTCTCACCAGTGCCGCGAGTGGTTTGCGCTCACGGGGTGTGATTGTGCGTGGTGAAAATGCGCTGGAGTCTCTCGCAAGATGCACCCACCTACTATTCGACAAGACCGGCACCCTCACCGAGGGCTCCCTTGCTATTGCCCGCGTCGAACTGCTGGATACTCTGGGCCAGGATGAGGTGCTGGCCATAGGCGCGGCACTACAGCATTACTCGAATCACCCCATAGCCCAGGCGTTTTCGTCAATCACTGCAGCCGATGACTTTGAACAGGTAGAATACCGGGTGGGCGCGGGGTTAAAAGCGCTTAATCTTGGGGACAGCTACCACATGGGAAGCTGGGAGTTTTGCCGGGAGCTGACAGCTGGATTCCCGCCGGTTCCTGATGAACAACACTACTGGATTGGCCTGTGCAAAGAGAACGCCCCCCTCGCCTGGATTGGGTTCAATGATCGTATTCGTAAGGAAGCGGCAGACGTCATCAACAAAGCCAAAAAGCGTGGTTTGACCATTGAACTGCTCACCGGTGACAGCTCTGCACAGGGCCCTGTACTGGCGCGGACACTGGGCATCGACACCGTGCACTGTGGCCTTTCCCCGCAGCAAAAAATGACCCGCGTGCATCAACTACAGGGCGAGGGTGCCATTGTAGGAATGGTCGGGGACGGGCTCAATGACGCCCCTGTCCTGAGCCTGGCAGATGCCTCGTTCGCCGTTTCAGGGGCCACTGACCTGGCACGAACCCAGGCGGACTTTGTCATCGTTGGCGGCACCCTCGAGAAGATTACAGCAACCCTTGAAAAGGCATCCCGGTGCCTGCGCGTTATCCGCCAAAATTTCGCCTGGGCCCTGGGGTACAATATCTGTGCGATTCCGCTGGCAGCCATGGGATTTGTGCCACCCTGGATGGCTGCTATCGGCATGTCACTGAGCTCATTGCTGGTAGTCGCAAACTCACTACGCTTAAATCGATAACAGCACACACAGGAAACCATAACCAGTGGACAGCCTCTACCTCCTCATTCCTATTGCCCTGCTGTTTTGCGTCATTGCGATAAAACTATTGCTGTGGGCAATCAATAATGGGCAATACGATGACCTGGACAAGGAGGCCTGGCGCATCCTCGCTGACGATGACGCTACACCACAGGAAAAGCAGCCCCCGTCTTCTAAAGAAGCTGCAAACAGGGAAGAGCCATGATCGACCTGACACAGGCGGGTAGCGCTTTCGCTCTTGGCCTCGCAGGAGGGGGACACTGCCTGGGTATGTGTGGCGGCATCGCCGCTGCTCTCAATCTGGGTGGCGTGCGCTCTACCGCCGTCACCCTTTCCTACCACTGCGGACGGATAAGCAGCTATACGGTATTGGGGGGAGCCCTGGGGTTCGCCGCCGGCAGCATTGATATCGCCGCCTGGACCATAGGCTTGCGTTACCTGGCAGGGTTTCTGCTCATTGGAATGGGTCTTTACGTCGCACAGTGGTGGCGCGGCATGGTCATACTGGAGCGCGCTGGCGCAGCCCTGTGGCAACCGGTTCAACGACTGTCCAGCCGCTGGCTACCGGTGCGACGCTGGCCCCAGGCTTTTGCACTGGGCCTGTGCTGGGGACTGATGCCCTGCGGGCTAATATACAGCGGCCTTGCCTGGGCTGCGACAGCTCAAAATGCGGGCGCCTCAGCGCTGATGATGTTTCTCTTTGGCTTGGGAACCCTGCCCGCAATGCTCTCCACCAGCCTGGGAGCTGAGCGCCTGCAGGTGTTTCTGCGCCGCCGCGGCCTGAAACTGTTGATCGCTCTACTGCTTATCGCATCGGGAATCTGGACAATTTATCTCACTGTGTCCCACGGCAATCATGCCGCGCACAGTGAGCACTCCGGGCAACCTTCAATCGATCACTCACAGATGGATCACTCAAAAATGCAGCACTAGACCTGCACCGATCTGTGCTTTATGGAACCCCTCCCCGGCTCAAAGACAAAAAAAAGCCCCACCAGAAACTAGCGGGGCTATGCACCCTATGACCGTAGGTGAGCCGGTCACACGGGATATCTAGAACTTGTAGGCAATGCCCACGTTGTAAACCCAGGGGTCGATATCCACATCAAAGTTGACCTTCGCTGCAACTGCACCGTTCACCTTGGCTTTCACTTCCGCTCTGGTATCAATATCGATATACCAGACGCCCAGGTTGACCGCCCAGTGCTCACCAAACGGGATATCGAGCCCTGCCTGCGCGGCGAGACCGAATGAATTATCCAGGCTAAGGTCAGCGTCATCAACAGCGCCATCAGTTAGATCGGCCAACAGGCCAACCAGATCGCTATCAACGTCTTCATCCCAAAATATGGTGTAGTTCACGCCTACGCCAATGTAGGGCTGCCAACCATCTTTACCACCGCGTGGGTACCACTGTACACTCACTGTCGGGGGCAGGTGTTTGGTAGAACCCGCTTGCAATGAGCTATTTTGCACGTTGATGTCATGCTCAAATGGCGTCGATGCCAACAATTCAACACCCCACTTCTCAGTAACCATGTACGCGGGAATAATACCCAACTGGGTGTCATCATCGACCTCCACCTTAGCCACAACATCTCCGGGAAGATAGACGTTGTCACTGTCTGAATCGGGATCTACTTTCGTCGCGCCGGCGCGCACAATAAAATCACCGGCCTCATAAGACTGGGCCACCACACTACCGCCAGCCAGGGCGACTGCCAGTGCCATCGTCAACGCTTTCTTCATTGTTACACTCCTTATAAATGGGTATGCGGTATAGCAGTGCCATGCCGTTCGCTGCATAGTTTTCACTACGTATATTATGGGCGGCGCGCATTGCCAGCATTGATGTTAATCAACATAGCCCTGATGATGCGAGCGATGGCCTTGGTACTATTGCACATAAAACATTTAATACTTTTATTTTCAATGCATTAAGCACCTATCTTCAAGCTATTTCCAAGGGTAATCCAGACTCCGTCCGCAGCCTGAAAACCGCTTTTTATTGTGGGTAACTGTTACCTCGTAATTATAGCGCTCATCGCTCATGGTGTCGGTACACAATTGTTCCACAATATCGACCTGCAGCTGGTTCGCGCCACTGCTACCAAGGTATGTTCTC
>CBDTVJ010000104.1:0-10206 GCA_965363655.1 uncultured Halieaceae bacterium
GGCCAGGGCGAGCCGGTTACCGGGCGCATCAACCCACCTTCGGGCGCCACCTTTGAAGGCCTGATGATGGGTGATCCGGAAGCACTCTACCTGCTGGCCAGTGACGCCGGCTATGGATTTGTAGCCAAACTGGGTGACCTGCAGACCAAGAACCGCGCCGGTAAGGCGGCGCTTACCCTGCCCAAAGGAGGGCAGGTTTTACAGCCGGCTGTGATAGCTGGCGTGGAAGATTCCTGGGTTGCCGCCGTATCGAACGAGGGGCGTTTACTGATCTTTTCCCTGGCAGACTTGCCACAGATGGCGCGGGGCAAGGGCAACAAGATTATCGGTATTCCATCGGCAAGGATTCAGGCTCGGGAAGAATTCGTCGTGGCCATCCAGGTCCTGACGGCCCAGGATACCCTGGTGGTGTATTCCGGTAAGCGCCATCACACGCTGAAGTTCAAGGACCTGGAGCACTATCGCGGAGAACGCGGTCGCCGTGGCAACAAGTTGCCCCGTGGCTTTCAGAAGGTGGACAGTATGCAGGTGCAGCTCTGAGCTGTTTTGCGGGGCTTGGTGCTACAGGCGCCGCCCTGGGTCGGTAAGCCGCTTCAGCATGAGGCGCAACTGCCGCTCCAGCAGGTCCTGGTAGGGACCGGCAAACTCTTCAATAACGGCGTAATCCCTCACTTCGGTCGGGCGGTGTTGCAAGCGCCCGGCGATATCCACATCTTCGCAGACAGCCGGTGACAGCAGGATATTGGGCGGCCTGGAGGCACACACAGCCTGCAGTTCATCCAGTGTGTGCTGCATATACAGGCCCGGATAGATGTCGGCACCATCTCCTGCGCCCAATTCACTCTGTGATATCGCCATGGCGGTGCTCATGGAAAAGGGTATCTGCTGCTCCAGCGCCCGGCTCGCCGCGCTTACCAGCCAGGCACAGGATGCGGCCCGAAAGGCAGCGCTGCCAGCGCTGTTCTCGCCACTGAAGTAGATGGCCAGGCCAAACTGGCGGGCCACCTGCAACTCGCCAGCGTAAAATCCGGCAGCGGCAAAAACCAACTGGTGCAGACGGTCGGTGTAGCGGTGCAGTGATTGTTCGTCCAGCGTATCCACATAATTTTCCAGGCTGCATAAGTGCAGGTAGAGGACCGCTGTGGTGCGGTAGTTCTCGTCCTGTGGTCCAGGTTCGCTGCGGGTGCGCAACAGGTCCATGGGCAGGGCTTCAATATGCGCGGCCAGCAGGTCGATTTCATTGCTGGGTCTGGCCCTGGGCTCATCCCCTTCGAGTGCGATTACCCTGGCCAGGCCGGCGAGGCGGGAACCGTAGCGTTGTCCGAGGTGACGACTGCCCATGTACACGGCCAGGCTGAGTAGTACCGCCAGTCCCAGCAGGCTCAGGACAAAACGTAATTGCGCCGCCTGGGTATTGTCTGCCGCGATGGCAATAACCACCTGCCCGGCGATGTCTGATTCGATACGCACCGGGGCGCTGTATTGGTAGAGTTTCTTGCCCTTGGCCTTCCCCGCCTGTCCCAGTGCCTTGCCCTCGACATCAGTAAGCGTGACTTCCTGTGCCGCGCTGACTTCGACAAAGCGCTGTAATGACGCGGATATGCTTAGCAGGTCACCGTTTTCCATGGCAGTGCTGATGCGCTGGGCAACCTGTTGGGCCAGTGCCAGCCCGTATTCTTCCTGTAGTTGCATCTGCATGTGGCGAGTGGAAATGGCCCCCAGGGCAACCAGCGCCAGGCTGACCAGCAGGCACAGACCGGCGGTGGTAATTGCCAGTTGTTGGGCGAGATTCGTATTGCGAAGGCGGCTATTCACGCGTCAGGAGTTTTTGTCTTGTGGTAATGGCTGCCAGTATAAACCAGTCGTTTGGCCAAATGTCCTTTTTGGCGCCTTGCCGCTCAAAAATATGGCATTCACTGCTTTTTCAAATGCCCAAACCACGCTTCACAGTGCTCGATAAGAACAGTTAGAATGGCGCCCTCAGAATAGTTCGGGTACCACCACGTGAACCGTATTTTGCTTATTTCTATATCCGGCGAAGACCAGGCCGGGGTGACCGCCGGGATCACGGCTATCCTGGCGCAGCATTGTGTGAACATTCTCGATATTGGCCAGGCAGTGATACACGCGAGTCTGTCCATGGGCCTGCTGGTGGAATTACCACAAAATTGCGACGGCGATGCAGTCGCGGATGAGGTGCAGAATTTTGCCCAGAAACGCGATGTGCGCCTCCGCATTTCGCCGGTCAATGCCCGCAGCTATAGTGAGTGGGTAGAGGCCCAGGGGCGGGCCCGTTATATCATCACCCTGTTGGCTCGCAAGATCACTGCGGACCAACTCGCCCAGGTGACGGCCGTAGTGGCCAAGCACGGCCTGAACCTCGATGGCATTAATCGCCTGTCCGGCCGTATTCCCCTGGGGGAACTGCCGGCGTTGAGTAAAGCCTGCGTAGAGTTTTCGGCACGTGGAGGCCTGGACGACCCTTCCGCATTTCGGCGCGATCTGCTGGAAGTTGCGGGGGCGCTGGAGGTTGATCTCGCCTTCCAGCAGGACAATATGTATCGGCGCAATCGCAGGTTGGTCGCCTTCGATATGGATTCTACCCTGATTGAGGCGGAAGTTATCGACGAGTTGGCCAAGCTGGCGGGTGTTGGCCAGCAGGTTAGCGCAATAACCGAACGCGCGATGCGTGGGGAGATCGATTTCAGTGAAAGCTTCCGCGCCAGGGTGGCGCTGCTGGAGGGACTGGAAGAGGGCGCCCTACAGCAAGTAGCCGGCCAATTGAAAATTACCGAGGGTGCGGAGCACCTTATATCTACCTTGCGTACCCTGGGTTATAAAACGGCAATACTGTCCGGGGGCTTTACCTATTTTGCCCGCTACCTGCAGGATCGTCTGGGTATAGATTACGTCTACGCCAATGAGTTGGACATTGCCAACGGTGTAGTGACCGGCAAGATCAAGGGTTCAATCGTCGATGGGGCTCGCAAGGCGGAGTTGTTGCGCCAGTTAGCCGCGGACGAGGGTATCGACTTACAGCAGGTCATCGCGGTGGGTGATGGCGCCAATGATTTGCCGATGCTGAGTATCGCGGGTCTTGGCATTGCATTCAGGGCCAAACCCCTGGTGCAGAAATCAGCGGAACAATCGATATCTACCCTGGGCCTGGATGCCATCCTCTATTTATTGGGCTTCTCGGACAAATACCAGCAGCAGGCATAATAGTCGGCCCGCAGTTACTAAATCTTGCTCCACACGGAGTCATAGCCTGCGCCCAGCTTGACCTCCTCCTGCCCCGCCAGTAAGTCGCCCAACTCCTTGATGTAGCGAAAATCGAATTGCGTAAAGCTCCCGCTTGACGCCACCTGGCGCTGCAACTGGATAAGGCAGACTTCGGCCTTGTTGCTCAAGGTAACTTTCTGGCCTTCCTTGAACCCGGTACCTGGCGTGACCAGGGTGTGGGCCTGGCCCACGAGCTTGATCGCGGGCAGTAGCAGCACCCGCATGGCGGGAGTATTCTCGCCGGTTTTGCGGTGGATGCTGGCACCGTAAGGCATTGCCCTGGGGCTGAGGAGCTCCAGGCCGATCAGGGTTTTGCCCTCTTCAAACTGGTTCAACCAGCGAATGACGGCGATGGCCCAATCGCCATTGACGTCCTCTTTTAAGCCGGCGATATCTCCGGACTTGATGTCGGCGGGGAGCTCTGCACGCCATTCCAGGCAATAGCCTCCGGGACTTGCATCTGCCAACTTGACCTTGAAAGCAGGGTAGCGCTCACTCTCCGGACTTTCCCCACTTTCCTCACTACCCCCAAACATCAGCTCGGCCCGGATAGTGTCTTCGACGTCTACCCGGTGTTCTACTTCCGCCTCTGGCAGCCGGCCGCCGGGACGCCGGCCGCTACTGTCGGACTCCCCGGTGGAGTCTTCTTCGAGATTCGCCTGTTGCCATACGTCATCCTGGGGGTGCTGCAAAAACTGGTTTCCGGCCACTCGCTCTGCTGCTGTTGGTGTGCGGTCATGGTCGTTCAGTAGTTGCTCGAAGGCTGTCTCTCCCGCCGCGTAATAGTGGGTGCTGCTGAGCCCCATGCAGACCAGCATTTCACTGTTGCTGGCGCTGCGTTTGAAGTTACGCTGGTTGGTACTGCCCAGTGAGGCGATGAGGTGGTCCAGCAGGTTTGGGGGCAGACCGGGGCCGACTCCCGTTTCCCGCTCACTGCTATTGGCGCCGCTATCGTCCCTGAGACTTTTCAGTTGCGCGACCAGGGCATTGGTGTTGATGTAGCGGCAGCCATCCCCCCTTTGTTCATTGTAGACAGCGCTGTATACCGGGGGTTGGTCACTGTCCAGGTCCACCAGGAACAGGCCGCTGTCACCCTGGGAGGTTTCCAGTTGTACCAGGGCGCCCAGTTCCTTTAAGCCCCGGTAGAGTTGCGCCAGGTCGCTTTGACGCAAGTGGTTTGGTTTGCAGCAGCCCAGTAGCAAAGCCTGCAGGTAGGTGGCCTTGATCGTCAGGGCACCCGAGCCGGGCCCTGGCACCGGCAGGTCGGCAAGTTGATGGTGGTCCGCCAGGGCGTAAAGTTGGTGCAGCGCTTGCCAGGCGTGGATTTCCAGTGGGCGGAACAGTTGAAACGTTTGCAGCACCTTGCCGCCCGCAAACACCAGGGCCCGTTGTATTGACTGGCAGGTCAGGCGAGCGGGGTTGGTTTCCCGTATGGCGTCACGTTGCGCAATGGCCTCGATGGCTACGATGGTATAGGCGGTACTGGCCATGGAGTAGAGCTTGCCAGCCAGGTCCGCCGCTCGCTGCGGTTCAGCGGGCAGGACCAGCGGCTGGTTGAGATAGCGCTTGGCAAGATTGGACAGGGCCACGCCCAGGTTGGGCCGCAGTATCTCCATGATGTCGTAGCGACTTTCGGGAGCTAGCTGCACCCGGTTTAGAGCGTCGAGGGCCTGGCTGAGCAGTTCGACAACGGCATCGGTGTTGGCTACCGGCAGTGCTTGCGCCCATCCCAGTGCCGCTGCCGCATTGGCCGGAAACAGCTTGAATTCAGGTAGGTCCTGGGTGGGAATTTTCAGCCTGATTTTTTTATTACTTTCCATAATAGTCGGGTCGTTTCCCATCTTGCTGCGTTGTATGAACCCTCACTGAATAGAGTATCCTATAATGCGCGCCGCTAGCCAGTGTGGTGTGAACGTCTGCCATTGCCGCGCGCTGTGGGGTATTATAGTCGCCCTTACTACAGCAACAGATTGAAAACATCATGGCGAACGTCTCTACCAATGAATTCCGTTCTGGACTCAAAGTTATGCTGGACGGCGATCCTTGCAGTATTGTCGATAATGAGTTCGTGAAGCCGGGCAAGGGCCAGGCCTTCAGCCGGGTCAGGTTGCGTAACCTGAAGACGGGGCGCCAGTGGGAACGTACGTTCAAGTCCGGCGAAACCCTGGAGGGTGCGGATGTCATGGACCACAGCATGGAATACCTCTATAACGACGGTGAATTCTGGTATTTCATGGAGCCTGATACCTTTGAGCAGCATCAGGCCGACGCTGCAGCAGTGGGGGATTCCCATTTGTGGCTGAAGGCGCAGGATGCCTGCGAGGTTACGCTGTACAACGGCGCGCCATTGTCAGTAGCGCCACCCAATTTTGTCGAGCTGGAAATTGTCGAGACCGATCCTGGTCTCAAGGGTGACACCGCCCAGGGTGGCAGTAAGCCGGCCACCCTGAGTACCGGTGCTGTGGTCAAGGTGCCGCTATTTTTGAGCCAGGGTGAAGTGATCCGGGTCGATACACGCACCGGCGAGTACCAGGGCCGGGCCAGCAAGTAAGCTTTGAATCCGTCGGCGAGGTAAAGCGGCTGTGGACTGGCGGCCCGGTGCAGGCATTGAGCAGTTGCGCCGGCGTGCTGCGCTGCTGGCCAGGATACGCCGCTTCTTTGCCGAGCGCGACGTGCTCGAGGTTGAGACCCCGCTGCTTGCCAGCACTGGCATAACCGACCCCTCTATCGAGCCATTATTGGTCGAGCGTGGTGTTTCAGTGCCACAGTCAAGATATCTGCAGACCTCTCCCGAATACGCCATGAAACGCCTGCTGGCGGCTCATGGTGAGCCTGTTTTCCAGATTACCAGGGCCTTTCGCGACGGCGAGGCCGGCTCTCGCCATAACCCCGAGTTCACCTTGCTGGAATGGTACCGTCCGGGTTTCGATCACCACCGCTTGATGGCAGAAGTGGCCCAACTGCTGGTGGCCTGTATCGGTGATCGCGAAGTGCATAAATTCAGTTATCGACAGTTATTTCTGCATCACCTCCAGTTAGACCCCTTTACAGCGCCCGTTATGCAATTGCGGGAGGTAGCGGGGCGCCACCTGGATGTCACCGGCCTCGATGGCGATCGTGATATGTGGCTGGACCTGCTGGTCAGTCATGTGCTGGAACCACAACTGGCAAGTCGGGGCCTGTGCTTTATCTATGACTATCCGGCCTCCCAGGCTGCGCTGGCGCGTATTGTCGAGGCCGACGGTGCCCTGGTGGGACAGCGTTTCGAGCTGTATGTGGATGGCATGGAACTGGCGAACGGTTATTTCGAACTCGCCGATGCGCAGGAGCAGCGCCGGCGCTTTGAGCAGGATAACGAGCGTCGTCGTGAGCGCGGCCAGACCGAGCGCCCGCTGGATGAGCGCCTGTTGGCGGCCCTGGCACACGGTATGCCAGAGTGTAGCGGTGTGGCACTGGGTATTGACCGCCTGCTGATGCTGGCCAGTGGTGCATCGGACATCAGGGATGTACTGGCCTTTGATTGGGACCGCGCCTGAACAACGTTGCCGCGCTGCTATTCTCTACACCCACCAATAAAAACGCCGGCTCAGAGGCCGGCGTTGGTGTAAACCCGATGGGGATCAGTTGAACTCGCGTATCAGCCCGCCAATGGATTCTTTCGCATCGCCGAATAACATCCGCGTATTGTCCTTATAGAACAGCGGGTTCTCGATGCCAGCAAAACCGGAGGCCATGGAGCGCTTCAGTACGAATACTGTACGGGCAGAGTCCACGTTGATCACCGGCATACCGTAGATGGGGCTACCTTCATTCTCACGGGCTGCAGGGTTCACCACGTCGTTGGCACCGATCACGATAGCCACATCGACATTTTCCATACGCGGGTTGATATCGTCCATTTCCAGCAGCTGGTCGTAGGGTACGTCCGCCTCGGCCAACAGCACGTTCATGTGGCCAGGCATACGGCCGGCCACAGGGTGGATACCAAAGTTCACTTCCGTACCGTTCTGCTCCAGCAGCTCGGTCAACTCCTTGACCACGTGCTGCGCCTGGGCTACGGCCATGCCATAGCCTGGGACGATTGCTACGTTGCTGGCAGCTTCCAGCACGTAGTAGGCGTCTGCAACAGAGATGGGCTTGATCTCACCCTCCACAGAAGTCTCTTCAACCTTGCCGCTGCCAAAGCCTGAAAACAGCACATTAGACAGCGAGCGGTTCATCGCCTTACACATGATCTGGGTGAGGATGATGCCGGAGGCGCCCACCAGGGAGCCGGCCACGATGAGGATATTGTTATCTATCGCGAAACCCGCCGCACAGGCCGCCAGGCCCGAGTAGGAGTTCAGCAGGGAAATCACCACGGGCATATCAGCCCCGCCGATGGGAATAACCGCCATGACGCCGAATACCAGTGACAGGGCGATGACCACGTACAGCCAGGTGGCATTGGCCGGCTCCATGCAGAACATGATGGAGCTGCCCAGGATGCCCAGCACGATCAGGCTGTTGACCACCTGCTGGCCACTGAACAACACAGCGCCGCTGCCGATGTTTTCGCTGAGCTTGCCGTAGGCGATCAGGGAGCCGGTAAAGGTCACGCCACCAATGAGGATGGACAGGATGATAGTTACCAGGGTGAAGGTTTCGGCTGTGGGGCTCAGGGCCGCCCAGCCTACCAGCAGGCTGGCCATGCCGCCGAAGCCGTTGAACAGGGCAACCATCTCCGGCATGGATGTCATTTGCACCATGCGGGCTGCGGCGCCGCCTATAGCACCACCGACAACAAAGCCGAGCACAATCCACTGGAAATCGACAATGCCCTGGTCCAGCAGCGCTGCAACCACAGCGACCAACATACCCAGTGCGGAAATGCTGTTACCGCGACGGGCGGTGGCGGGGGAACCCAGTTGTTTCAGGCCGTAAATAAACAGGGCTGCGGAAACGATATAGGCGAATTGAATCATGATATCCATATTGTTTAGCCCTCCTTCTTCTTGAACATGGAGAGCATACGATCGGTTACCAGGTAACCCCCCACCACGTTGATGGAGGCCAGCGCTACCGCGGCAGCACCCAGCCAGTTGGCCAGATCCTGCTCGCCGGTACCGGCCAGGCTGATTGCACCAACCACGGTGATGCCGGAAATCGCGTTAGCGCCGGACATCAGTGGTGTGTGCAGTGTTGACGGCACCTTGGTGATAAGTTCGAAGCCCAGGAAGATGGACAGCATGAGAATAAATGTCAGGAAAACTTCAACAGGTATCATGTTATGCACCCCCTTCCAGAATGTTCTTGATTGTCTCGTTGGTTACTTCACCGCCGTGGGTAATGATGCAACCCGGGAGGATATCGTCTTCAAAATCCACCACGAACAGGTGTTTCTCTTCACACCAGTTGTCTTCCACCAGGTTGAACAGGTTGGAGGAATACATCTGGCTGGCGTCTCTGGCAACTTCACCCGCCAGGTTGCCTTTACCGATGATGGTAACGCCGGACCACTCCACAATCTCGTTGGGAACTGAGCCTTCTACGTTGCCGCCGGTCTCCGCGGCCATGTCCACGATCACGGAGCCAGGCGCCATGCCCTCGACCATGTCCCTGGTGACCAGTACCGGGGGTTTACGACCGAATACCTGGGCGGTAGTGATCACCACATCGGATTTGGCAATGACTTCTTTCTGTGCCTGGCGCTGCATGTCGACCTGTTCGGGAGTCAACTCCTTGGCGTAGCCGTCAGCGGTCTCGCCGGTCTCACCCAGGTCGATCTCCAGGAACTTGGCACCCAGTGACTGCACCTGTTCCGCAACCACGGGGCGGGTATCAAAGGCGGTGACCTTGGCGCCCAGGCGCTTGGCGGTGGCGATGGCCTGCAGGCCCGCTACACCGGCGCCAATAACAAAGACATTGGCGGGCTTCAGGGTGCCCGCCGGGGTCATCATCATGGGGAAGATACGGGGCAGGTGGGTCGCTGCCTCTATCACCATGACGTAGCCGGCGAGGTTGGCCTGGGAGCTCAGTGCATCCATCTTCTGGCTGCGGGTGGTGCGGGGGATCATTTCCATGCTGATGGAAGTCACGCCGGCGTCCTTGAAGGCATTGACCAGCGCGTGCTCGTTAAAGGGATCCAGGTAGCTGATGTGGATGGCCCCGCGCTGCATCAGGCCAATTTCTTCGGGCTCTGGCTTGCGCAGGCGCAGCAGCAGGTCGGCGCTGCGGAACAATTCGGCACGGTCCTGCGAGACAGTGGCGCCGGCATCCGTGAACTCCGAGTCGGTATAGCCCGCCCCGACACCCATACCAGCTTCAATAACAAGATCTGCGCCCATTTTGCACAGTTTCTTGGCATGGTCCGGTGTAATCGGTATCCGGTTTTCTCCCGGGTGGGTTTCTTTGGGAATGGCAATGCGCATGCGGTGAGTACCCCCGTTGCTTTGTGTATTGGTGCCGCCGGAGATCGTTCACCGGCCTTATCATTGTCCAGCCTGATAGGGCTGCGTTATTAAAATCGAATCTGCCTGAGTGGGCGTGCCCTGCAAGGGTAGCCAGTACTTCAGGCAGCCGCCGACTCTAGCACAACAGGCCGGTTGCGTGAATAATGGCGACTATTCAGCCGCTGAATTCTGCAGAGAGACCCTGTTGTGGGTCGACACCATACGTCAGCTGGCTCGGCAAGCGCCAATGTAAGTGATTCCCAGAGTAAAACAAGGGCTATAGAGCCCAAATAAATAGACCAGACAGTCCGTGAATGGGGTAGTCACAATGTATCTGCAGCCTCTGTCCAGGGCTCATAGCGCCACCAGCGGGGCAGCAATTCACGGTACCGGGGCTCGCGATAACGGCTGTCGATGAGCAGTGCCTCGCCCCGATCCGTCATGCTACGTACCACCCTGCCCAGCGCCTGGTCGACCTTTTGCATGCCCGGAT
>CBDTVJ010000105.1:0-10133 GCA_965363655.1 uncultured Halieaceae bacterium
AGGCTATGGAAGAGCAGGTGCCGTCGGTCTATGACAGGCCATTCGATCAACTGGATGCTGCGCAGCAGTTGCAGATCATGGAGGAGCTTGAAGCCCAGGCGTCAGATTCCTCGTGGTATGACTTTGGAAATTTGCAGCGTGAGTTCATCAGTGATGCTCCCTTCATCTGTCAGGTGAAAGAACTGACCATCTGGGGGTTCTTTACCTCGGAAGTAGGTTCCACCCAGGTGCTGCGCTATGACCTCATGCCTATGGCGTTCGACGGCAATACACCACTGTCGCCTCAGGATAGTAGCTGGGCGTTGCCTCTATGAGTAGCGGACGAAATACAATGATAGAAAGTACGCAATATGATTTCGACGCCATTGTAGTCGGCTCAGGTATCTCCGGTGGCTGGGCCGCGAAGGAGTTAACCGAGCAAGGGCTGAAAGTGCTGGTGCTGGAGCGTGGCAGGGATATTGTCCCCGGTATCGGTTACAGCGGTGAGCATGCGCCCAACTGGAAATTGCCCTACCAGGGGAAAAAGCCCCGGGAGCTGTACCAGGAAGAATACCCGATGGCGGAAAAGGTCTATGCCTTCAGCGAGGCCAATCGCCAGTTCTGGATGAATGAAAAGCAGAACCCCTACGTGGTTGATGAAAAGCATCCCTTTATGTGGATTCGCTCGGATGTCGTCGGTGGGCGTTCCCTGGTGTGGGGAAGGCAGACCTATCGTCTCAGTGAATTGGATTTTCAGGCCAATGCCCGCGACGGGCACGGTATTCCCTGGCCGGTGGGATATGATGATATTGCGCCCTGGTACAGTTATGTGGAAAAGTTTGCCGGGATCAACGGTAGCAAAGAGGGCCTGCCGCAATTTCCCGATGGCGAGTATCAGAAGCCAATGCCATGGTTTGAGCTGGAGAAAACCATCAAGGGTCGGCTGCAGAAGAAGGCTCCTGATATCACCCTGACCAGTGCACGCACTGCAATCCTCACGGAGGACCTCCCCGGACGTAGTGCCTGTCATTTCTGTGGCCCCTGTCATCGCGGCTGTTCCACTGGAAGCTATTTCAGCTCGCAGAGTTCTACGCTGCCCGCCGCGCGTGCCACCGGCAATCTCACGCTCAAGGCAAATGCACTGGTGGAGCGACTGGAATACGACAAGGCTGCGGGACGAATTTCCAGTGCGCAGGTAATCGATACAGTTACGGGTGAGCGGCAGACGTTTTCTGCGCGTGTGTTCTTCCTCTGCGCTTCCACCGTGGCCAGTGCGCAAGTCCTTATGAATTCAAGCAGTGAAGATTTCCCCGACGGGCTGGCCAATAGTAGTGGCGTGCTGGGGCAGTACCTGATGGACCACACACTGGGCGTCAGTGGCCTGGGACTATTTCTGGATAATATGGACAGCTATTATCACGGCAACAGGCCTACCGGTTTATATATACCCCGATTCAGGAATCTCGATGGCCAGGATGAGGATGCCGATTTCGTTCGTGGCTATGGCTATCAGACAGCGACGCTGCGTATGGATTGGGAGACTGGTTATAATGCCAAGGGATTTGGTGCTGACCTGAAAGACTCGCTGCGTAAACCGGGCCCCTGGCTATTTGCGCTTGCGGGATTTACTGAATGCCTGCCTAGAAAGTCCAATCGTATGTACATGGATCCCAACAAGGTGGATCGATTCGGCATTCCCCAGGTTGCTTTCGACTTCAAGTGGAGCGACAACGAAGTCAATTTACGCAAGGATGCAAAGAAAAATGCAGACCGTATTTTGAAAGCCGCGGGCGCTGTTGTGAATATTCCGATAGACGATCAAATGTCGATGCCAGGCGAGGGAATTCACGAAATGGGCACTGCGCGTATGGGTGACGACCCTGGACAGTCTGTATTGAATGCACATAACCAGGCACACGATGTGCCCAACCTGTTTGTGACGGACGGCTCGTTCATGACGTCCGCCTCCTGCGTGAACCCATCCCTTACCTATATGGCTTTCACTGCGCGGGCCTGTGACTACGCTGTAAAGCAAATGGCGGAAGGCCATATCTGACACTCGGGAGAAAACTGTGAAGTGGATTAAATATACGCTGGTGACAGTACTGCTTGTGTTGCTGCTTGGCGGCACAGCGGCCTATTTCAAATTAAAAGCGATAGGGATAATTCCCCGTGCCGATTACGATACGGTGGCTCCGGTTATTCCGGGCTTTGAGCGCCCTGCGCTACTGGTGCTCAACAAGGTCAATGGTTTTATTCATGTCGATGCGCTGCCTGCCGGCGACGCCATGTTACGCAAGATTGCTGAGCAACAGGGCTGGGATATCTACATTACAGACAATGCAGCTACGCATAACGAGAGCGACCTGCAAAAATTCAAGGCAATTGTCTGGAACAATGTGTCCGGTGATGTGCTTACGCAAGAACAGCGTGCCGCTTTCAAGGAATGGGTAGAGCAGGGCGGTGGTTGGGTTGGCTTACATGCCTCAGGAGGTGACTTCAGTTACAAGTGGGACTGGTACGTCAATACCTTGATCGGCGCCCAGTTTGTTGGCCACACCATGAACCCGCAGTTCCAGAGTGCAGATGTGCTGGTTAGCGACGCGCAGCAAGACATCACAGCTCACCTGCAGTCCCCCTGGAATGTTCCCAATGAGGAGTGGTATGCCTTTGACCGCAACCCGTCGGACGCCGGTTATGAGGTTCTACTTACCCTGGACGAAGATTCCTATATCACCAAAGGCAAGACGTTTATCTGGCAGGACAGTATGGAGGGTGAGCACCCCATCACCTGGCGGCATACCCTCGGCAAGGGGCGCGTGTTCTATACGGCGATAGGCCACCAGGGCGCGACTTACGAAATTCCCGAATACCACGCCCTGGTTACCAAGGGTATTCAATGGGTAATGGGGGAATAGCGTCGCTTTTCCGCCGGTTCAAGTGTATAGACTCACGTTGCTCCAGATACGGTAATCGAGCCGGCAGGGCATCCAGCACTTGCCTCGCGCAGCTGTGATTTGTCACACTGCCCCCTGTGTAAAAATCCAATCAGAAAGAGAATACCTATGGCGATGACAGATGCACAGAAGAGGGTGGTTGACGGGACTACGTGGGATCAGTTCTGTGATGCACTCAAGGATGCAGGCAAAATAGTTCGCAGCGAAAAGGCGCCCCAGGATCCATTCAACCAGGCCGAGGGTTATCGCTATCTGGCGCGCCTGTTGCGCGGCGGGCTGGAGGGCTTCCTGGAGTTCCGTGACCCCATGTTTCCCCAGTTGCGCTGTGGCGCTCACGAAACCATCAAACTGGGTGCGGACAATCCCGATAACCGTTACGAAAGTGCGACCGTCAATCCTGACCATGATTACCTGATCACCGGTAACCGGGGTACGGTGGATTACCTGGGTATAAGCACCATCATCAATAAATACGCCTCCGGTGGCACCATGGAAGTCACAGGGCATATCGATGCCCGCAATATGGAATTGGGACCCAAGGGCGAACTTGAAATTATCATCAGCCGTACAGAAAAGGCGGGAAATTGGCTGCCGATGGGGGAGGGCACTAACTCCATTACCGTAAGGCAGACGTTCCAGGACCGTATCAATGAAAAAGCGGCGGAAATGAAGATCGAACGTATCGGTGCGAAGGACGATAGGCCGGAGCCACTGACGGCGGAAAAACTGGAAAGGGGCTTACAGGGTGCTGTCATGTTTGTGCAGGGCTCCGCCACACTGTTTGAAAACTGGTCTGAGAGCTTCCTGCCAACCCTGAACGAATTGCCCCCGGCGGATCAGGATTACTGTCAGTCTATTGGCGGTGATCCTAATATTTTTTACTTCCACAGTGCCTGGGAACTGGCAGATGACGAAGTGTATATTATTGAGGCGCCGGTGATACCAGAATGCCAGACCTGGAACTTCCAGTTGGACAACTGGTGGATGGAATCCCTGGATTATCGCCATCATATTATTCATGTGAACAAGCACACTGCACATTACGAGCCTGATGGCAGCGTACGCCTGGTGGTGTCGCACACTGATCCGGGTGTGCCCAACTGGATTGAAACAGCCGGGCATAACATGGGCACCATGTGCTGGCGTTGGATCGGGGCGGAGGAACATCCTTTGCTCAACACCCGCGTGGCGAAATTAGCGGAGCTGAAATGACCGATGCGAGCGTCATTTTTGATGCCGATGAGTTAATTGCTGAAGCCAAGGGCCAGACCGGCTTTGAGGATTTTGGACAGCCGCCTTACCGCGATGGCCTGGAAGTTCTTTTGCAGACCTATGATCGCAATATTGAAGATCCCGAAGGTCGCCAGCGTTGCCGGGACCGGGTAGTCATGCAGCTGGCAACGCGGCTTAAATGTGAGCATGCTTTCAACACCATTCCTGAGATTGCAGAGCAGGAGATCAAGGCGCCAATTTTTGTTACCGGCCTGCCGCGCTCGGGCACCTCGGCACTGTTAAACCTGTTGGTCGCCGCGCCGGAGAATAGGGGGCTGCTGCAGTGGGAAGTCCAGTTTCCCGACCCCTGGCCTGACAGTCAGCCGGGACAGGATGATCCACGCTATCCTTACCTGGTGAAGGCACTGGAGCAAACCCGTAATTCCGATTTCGCCAAAATCCATTACGTGGATGCAGATACACCGGAGGAGTGCGTACTGTTACACGCCTATGCGTTCAATGGGGTACAACTCGGCTTTGAAATTATGCTGGAACCTTATCGCAGTTGGCTGCTGGGTCAGGATCTGGAGGTGTTGTACGCCTACCAGAAACGCCAGATGCAAATGCTGAACTGGCGCAACCCCGGGCAGCAGTGGATGCTGAAGGCCCCCGCGCACATGTGGGGAATCGATGCGATCCTCAAGGTCTTTCCCGATGCGCGCTTTATCTGGTGTCACCGCGACCCCCAGGCGGTGGTGCCCTCCATTAACAGTATGAATAAAGTTGTGATGGGTATGTACGCAGGGGACCACAGTCACCTGGACGCAGGTGAAATCGGTCATGCGGTGATGGAATGGTATGCGCTGTCGCTGGAAAAGGGCCTGGCTGATCGCGCGAAACTGCCGGCCGGGTTGTTCGTGGATTGTTCCCAGCGGGAGTTTGTTGATGACCCGATGACGGTGGTGGCCAAGGTTTACCAGGCCTTTGATTTGTCCCTCAGCGACGAGTCCCGCGCTGCCCTGCAGTCACATGTAGATGCCAACCCCAAAGGCAAACACGGCAAGCATGAGTACGACCTTGCAGAATATGGGCTTACCAAAGAGATGATAGACCAGCGCTTTGCGTTTTATACCGGCGACGACCGCTGGCCCATATCAGACTGACGTTGTACCGTCATCGGGTATCCGTGAAGCCTAAAAAGAACAAACCAGCTTGTTTTTTTTGTGGAATTCACCTATATTCGAGCCGGTTCGACGCTATATAGCGATACTAATCAATCCGTGGGGCATCAATCGAAACAATGCCGACTGCGCAGGAGTCGATAAGTGAGTATACCTAAAGAAAAGCTGCTGCGGGCCTACCGCCAGATGAAAACGATACGCGAGTTCGAAGAGCGGGCTCACGCGGAAATCATGAATGGGCAGATTGCCGGTTTCACCCACTTGTATACCGGCCAGGAAGCCAATGCAGTGGGTGTCTGCGAGCACCTGGATGACCTGGATACCATCATCTCCACGCACCGCGGCCACGGACATTGCATCGCCAAGGGCGCCGATGTCATCGGCATGATGAAGGAGCTGTTTGGCTCATCCGAGGGCCTGTGCAAAGGCAAGGGCGGCTCCATGCACGTCGCAGATGTGGACAAGGGCATTCTGGGCGCCAACGGTATTGTAGCCGGCGGGCCACCGATCTCTGTGGGCTCAGCGCTGGCCGCAAAAATTCGCGAAAACGGCAGGGTGGCGGTGTCCTTCTCCGGCGACGGCTCGGTCAACCAGGGCACCTGCTTCGAGGCGATGAACCTCGCTGTGGTGCTGCAGGTCCCCGCCATTTTCGTCATCGAGAACAACTACTACTCGGAACACACCAATATCAGCTACGCGGTAGGCTGTGATGATCTTAAGGCGCGCACCGAAGGCTTTGGCTTCCCTGTCTTTGAGGCAGACGGTTCCGACTTCTTCTCAGTGTATGAGGCAGCGGGCAAGGCCATAGAGCACGCCAGGGCGGGCAAAGGCCCCGCCGGAGTATTTGCCGAGACCGGTCGTTTTCACGGTCACTTCGTGGGTGATCCGCAGTACTACCGGGCCGAGGGCGAGCTGGACGACCTGCGCGAAAACTCCTGCTGCCTGAAGAATTTCCGCAAGACCATGGCGGAGACGGGTGAAGTCAGTACCGAAGAAATGGACGCGATTGACGCGGAAGTGATGGCACTCATCGAACAGTCAGTAAGCGAGTCCAAGTCTGCTGCCAGGCCCACGGCCGCACAGGTTACAGAAGACGTCTACATCAACTACGGCAACGCATAGGAGATTTCAACATGTCAGAGAAAACAATGCGTGATGCTATCAATGAGGCACTGCACCAGGCCATGGCTGAGGATGATTCAGTCTTCGTTATCGGTGAAGATGTGGCTGGCTGTAACGGCAGCCAGGGCGAGGTAGGCAGTGTCGGTGGTGTGTTCGGCGTAACCGCCGGTCTTTATAAGGCCTTTGGCCCCAACCGCTGCATCGATACGCCGATTTCCGAATCGGCGATCGTGGGCGCCGCGGCCGGAGCTGCCCTGGTGGGTATGCGTCCGGTGGCTGAAATCATGTTCGCTGACTTTATCGGCGTGTGCATGGACCAGATCGTTAACCAGATGGGTAAATTTCGCTATATGTTCGGTGGCAAGAGCAAGTGCCCGGCAGTGATACGCTTCGCTGCCGGTGGTGGTTTTTCCGCCGCTGGCCAACACAGCCAGGCCATGTACCAGGTGATGACCTCTTTCCCGGGTCTCAAGGTCGTGGTCCCTTCCAACGCCTACGATGCCAAGGGCCTGCTGCTGCAGGCGATCAAGGACGACGACCCGGTCCTGTTCTTTGAACCCAAAACCCTGTACCAGGAGGCCTGCGAAGTGCCTGACGAGATGTACACCATACCCTTTGGCCAGGCTAATTTTGTCAGGGAAGGGGATGATGTCACCGTAGTGGCCTTCGGCCAGATGGTGCCCAAGGCAGCGGCGGCGATCGACGCGCTGGAAGCAGAGGGCATAAGCTGTGATCTTATCGACCCGCGCACGACGTCACCGCTGGACGAGGGGGCGATTTTAGAGAGTGTGGAAGCGACTGGCAGGTTGGTGGTCGTTGACGAAGCACCGCCACGCTGTGGCCTGACTGCGGACATCGCTGGTTTGGCAGCGGACAAGGCGTTCCATTCCCTCAAGGGGCCCATCAAGCAGGTATCAGCACCCCATAGCCCCACGCCATTCTCTCCGGAACTGGAAGCGGCCTACATTCCCGATGCCGACAAAATCATAGCAGCTATCAAGGCGACCCTCGCCTAAGGGAACAGCAGAATGAGCGATATTTATCCAATTGCGGTTCCCAAGTGGGGCATCGAGATGGTGGAAGGCACCGTCAATACCTGGAACAAGCAGGAAGGCGATGCCGTTGCCAAGGGCGATGAAGTTTTCGAAATGGAGTCCGACAAGATAACCAATGTCTGGGAGGCTCCCGTCGATGGCGTTCTGCGCCGCGTAATCGCCCAGGAAGGGGATGCGCATCCGGTAGGGGCGCTGCTGGGTATTATCGCTGGCGCAGATGTGGGCGATGCGGCGATTGACGAATTTGTCGCGGGCTTCGCCGGCAGCGCAGAGTCTGCGCAGGGTGACGAACCTGCAGCAGCCGCTCCGAAAACAGCAGCAGCTGGCGGCAGTGCCAGCACGCGCTCCAGTCCCTCTGTGCGCCGTCTGGCGGAGGAACTGGGTGTAGACCTGGAAACTGTAACCGGTACCGGGCGCCGTGGCCGCATCACCGACGAAGATGTACGCGAAGCCGTCAGTAGCGGTTCCGGCGGTGCCTCTGACGATGTCGAGATTATTCCGCTGTCCGCCACCCGCAAGACCATTGCCAAGCGACTCACTGAGGCCAAGCAGGAAATTCCCCATTTTTACCTGACAGTCGAATATGAACTGGATGGCCTGTTGGCGCATCGCCAGCAGCTGAATGAATCCGGCGGCACCAAGGTCTCGGTTAACGACCTGATTGTCTGGTGTGTGTCACGGGCGCTGATGAAAGAGCCCAGGGCCAATGTGAACATTGTTGGCGATGCTATACACCAGTTCAAAAAGGCCAATATCTCTGTAGCGATTGCTACCAAGGACGGCCTCTATCCTGCCACCGTGCGCGGCGTGGAAAGCATGTCACCGGCCGATATTGCCACTGCCATCGGCGCATTGGCCGAAAAATCCAACAGCGGTAAGCTGACCAAGGAGGATATCACCGGTGGCTCCTTCACCGTGTCCAACCTGGGTATGTTTGGCGTCGACAATTTTACCGCTATCGTGAACCCACCCATGGGTGCGATTCTCGCACTGGGCAAGGGACGGCAAAAAGTGGTGGTGAAAGACGGTGCGCCTGCGGTTGCCACCATGGTCAGTGCCACCCTGTCCTGTGACCACCGTGTTATCGATGGTGCTGTGGGGGCGCAATTCCTGCAGGTGCTGGGCGAGGAAATCGCCGCCCTCTAAAAGGGTAATTCTTGTCGTAATCAGTGGCGCCACAGGTTTCAGTTTTCTGTGGTGGCACCCTATACTGTCAATATGATTGAGTTCACCCTGGTCCTGGCTGCGATTGCCATAGCCATAGCAGGCATCTGGATTTACAACCTGCTGGTTAAAGATCGCAACCAGGTGAGCGCCGCCTGGAGCGATATCGACGTGCAGCTAAAACGTCGCCATGAACTGGTGCCCAGGCTGGTCACAGTGGTAAAAGCCTACGCGGATTACGAGAAAGCCACCCTGCTGGCCGTCACAGAGTTGCGCAGTCAAAGTATCGCTACACCGCATTTACCGCAGAAGGCTGCGGTGGAAGATGCCATGGCAGCGGGACTGCACAAACTGGTGGTGTTGGCCGAGGATTACCCGGATCTCAAGGCGGATGAGAACTTTCGCCAGTTGCACGCCGAACTCACCGATACCGAAGACCAGATTCAGTACGCTCGCCGTTACTACAATGGCGCTGTTCGCATCTTCAATACCCGAATCCAGTCCTTTCCCCACCTGTTACTGGCCCGGCCTCTTGGTTTCATACCCGCTGAATTTTTTGAGGTCGAAGAAGCGGTAGCACGCCAGACGCCAGTCGTGGAGCTGGACTGAATGCGCCTGCACGCACTCACCACTTTGCTGCTTGGCGCATTACTCTGCCTGAGCCTGCCGGTCGCTGCGGTGGAGCGGATTCTCTCGTACCACAGCGACATTGAAATCGCCGAAGATGCCAGCATGACCGTGACGGAGACCATTAAGGTCACCGCCGAGGGCAAGCAGATTCAACGCGGCATCTACCGCGATTTTCCCACGACCTACCACGATCGCTTCGGCAATAAGTACGTGGTTGATTTCAAAGTCCTCGCAGTAACACGTGACGGTGAACTGGAACCCTGGCACAGGAAGGGCCGCTCCAACGGCGCACGCATCTATGCCGGCAGTTCCAGTATCTATTTAAGCCCGGGAACATACACCTACACATTTACCTACAGCACCAACAGGCAGCTCGGTTTTTTCGAAAACCACGACGAACTGTACTGGAACGTCACCGGTAATGGCTGGGATTTCCCTATGGAGCGCGTCAGCGCCACGGTTTCCCTCCCCGCAGCGGTAGAGGCTGCGGATATCTCCCTTTCCGGATACACAGGGCGCCAGGGTAGCAAGGAGCAGAACTACAGCAGTGTGGTGGGCGAGCGTGGCGGAACAATCCAGGCCACAGGCCTGCTGGCAGCCAGGGAAGGACTCACGCTGGTCATGACATGGCCCAAGGGGCTGGTGCAGGCCCCCGGCGCCATGCAGCGATTGCTCTATATGCTGGGCGATAACCTGGGGTTGTTACTGTCGTTAGTGGCCTTCTTCGGCAGTGGCGCTTACCTGTTTCTGATGTGGTCACGGCACGGGCGGGACCCACAAGGGGGTATCGTTATACCGCTGTATGAACCACCCGCGGGTTATTCCCCGGCATC
>CBDTVJ010000106.1:0-10119 GCA_965363655.1 uncultured Halieaceae bacterium
CCGATCTTTAGATAGACTAGAAATGGGGTCAGAGTAAAAATACAGTAGTTACAATATCCGATATCACCGATAACTATACCGTATTACTACTGAAAATCGCCAATCCTAGAATTATTAGAAAAGGTATCGTTAACCTGATTCAGGAACTGTTCCTCTAGATCGGCTCCCGCCACTTCCGCTTCAGCCTGTGCCTTCTTTGCCCAGGCTTTTGCCTGAGCTGTTTCAACCGAACTCCCAAACCGACCCACCCAAGCCTCAGCATAGCCCTAGTCGACCACTACCCAATCTCCCAGATAAAAAAACCACGACTCAACCCGACGCACTCGACGCCAAGTCATGTCCTTCAAGGCCTTGTCAGTGCTGGGTTGGCGTCGAGTGCGTCGAGTGTAACTGCCCAAAGTTTGCCCCAGGGGGTGCTCCCCCTTCGTCGAGTAGCCTGTTGATTGAAACTGCGTGGGAATTATTTGGATGTCCCATAAAGGCGCGGCAAGTCTTCGATGGGCATTGGCGAGGGTTATCGAGGATTTGCCAGGGTGTTGCTGTGGAGAGCGGGAAGGCAGAATCGGCGCCATCAAGCTGAGATGTGTTTTTGGGAATATCAATGCCCAATAATCATGTCGATCTCCCACCCAAGACTGAAGTCCTGCAGTCTAAAATCGAGTCTGAAGAATCCCGCTGCGCTAGCAGCGTAGGTGGGGATGGTTCATTACATTAGTACCGCGCGAAGTGCTACACTGCATTGCAACCGACAGGCTGGACCAGTGACTCGATCCCTGAGCGACAACGACAATAATAAACTGTATATCTGCCTACTGAGTATCCATGGGCTTATCCGGGGTCAGAACCTGGAGCTAGGTATCGATGCCGATACCGGCGGTCAGACTAAGTATGTGGTGGATCTCACCAGGGCCCTATCCGCGCTCCCGGAGGTGGCACAGGTCGACCTCGTGACGCGCAGGATAGTCGATCCGAACATCAGCAGTGACTACGCGGTCGCGGAGGAAAGCCTGGGACCGGGGGCGCGAATCGTCCGCATCGAATGCGGCCCGCAGGAATACATTAAAAAAGAAGAACTCTGGGACCACCTGGATGCCTTCACCGACAACCTGGTGGAGTGGCTCCGCGAGCAGCCCCACTACCCTTCCCTTATCCACAGCCATTACGCCGATGCCGGATATGTGGGCGTGCGGGTGTCAAATCTTTTCGGTGTGCCACTCGTATTTACGGGCCACTCACTGGGCAGGGACAAGCGCAAGCAGCTGATAGCAAAGGGCATGTCCCGACAACAGATCGAAAAGGTCTACAACATTGATCGTCGAATCGACGCGGAAGAAGAGGTGCTCTCCAACGCGAACCTGGTGGTCACCAGCACGCACAACGAGGTCCAGGAGCAGTACGAGCTGTACAACTATTACGACCCCGAGTGCATGGCCGTGATACCGCCGGGCACCAATCTGCAGCAGTTCAGGCCCTACTCGAAGAACGAGGTTATCACTTTCAAGGCGGAGGTAGACCGGTTTCTTACAGCCCCTGAAAAACCGCTCGTACTGGCACTGTCGCGCCCGGACGAGCGTAAAAACATACTCACGTTGATTGAAGCCTACGGGGAATCCCCTGAACTACAGAGCATGGCCAACCTGTTGATCGTGGTCGGCAACCGGGAAGACATTCTCGATATGGACGACGGCGCACAGGCGGTGCTGACCAATATCCTTGTATGGATCGACACCTATGACCTCTACGGCAAGGTGGCACTGCCGAAGAAACATACGGCGGACGAGGTACCCCAAATATACCGCCTGGTGGCCGCCGGGCACGGCGTGTTCATCAACCCGGCGTTGACCGAGCCGTTTGGCCTGACGATTCTGGAGGCCGCCGCCAGTGGCCTGCCCGTCGTCGCGACGGAAAATGGCGGGCCGGTAGATATCATAAAGAATTGCCGTTGTGGTGAGCTGGTCGATCCCATGGACAGGGACCAAATTGCGGCCGCCCTGCTCAAACTGCTCGACAATGATGAGAACTGGCGGCGCGCTTCAGAAAACGGCATTCAGGGCGTGCGTGATCACTACGCCTGGGAAGCCCACGCAAACGCCTACTCCAAAAAAATTCGCTCCCTGACCGGCAAGCTCCGTCTGCCGCCGGGCGAGAGACCCAAGCCTCGTGCGCTGAAGTACAGTGACCGCATGCTCGTGACCGATCTGGACCAGAGCCTGCTTGGTGATCCTGACAGCCGCGGCGACTTCCTCAAACTCGTGCGTGAAAATCGCAAATCAGTGACCTATTGCATCGCCACCGGGAGGCGCCTCGATTCCGCGCTGGCGGTGATGAAAAAGCACGGCATCCCCCTTCCGGATATCCTCATGAGCAGTACGGGAACCCGCATCCATTATGGCAGCACGCTGAACGAGGATCACCTGTGGGCCGACCATATCGACTACGACTGGTCACCCAGGCGAATACGGCACTTGCTGGCAGAACTGCCGGGGCTGACGCTACAGGAAAAGAGAGAGCAGACGGCTTCGAAGATCTCCTATTATTACGACCCCCTGCTCGCGCCGAACGTAGACGCGATCAATACCCTGCTGCGCCAGCAAGAAATCACTGCCAACGTGCTCCTGTCTTTTGGCCAGTATCTGGACGTGCTGCCATCGCGGGCGTCGAAAGGCCAGGCACTGCGCTACGTGGCCCAGCGCCTGGACATCGCCCTCGACAAGATCCTTGTGGCGGGCGGTTCCGGCGCGGACGAGGATATGATGAGAGGCAACACGCTCGCTGTGGTGGTGGAAAACCGTCACCACGAGGAGCTTTCGTTACTGCCCGAGGTGGATCGCATCTACTTTGCCAAAGGCAAATGCGCCGCGGGCATACTCAAAGCCATTGACCACTATGATTTCTTTAGTGCATGCAGGGTTCCCGAATCCTGATTCCGTGAGTGGCAGCGGTCAGGCCGGGTGTATATTTGCACATAACGCCGATATGCTCTGGTCACCCGCTACACAATGCATACAATAAGAAACGTGGCGGGCTGACAGAGGAGGGTTATCGTACCTTAGCCCACGCCCGGTTCGCCGAGGACCTGGCGACAAGCCATTATTTTAGTAGAGCCAGCACCATAGTGATGCTGGAAGCATCTGGAAAACTCATTAGGAACTGAATAAAACAGCATGGCTATCAGTATACCCAAAGGGGTAATGTTTAACGCATACCCCGACAGCATTGGTCGGCAACTCTCAGACACACTAACGATGCTGCAACGCCCGGAATTCGACGGCGCATTTTCGCTGTTCTACATTCTGCCTACCTTCTTCAACAGCGATCTCGACCGCGGTTTCTCGGTGATCGACTACGACCTCAATACCGAACTGGTCGGCCAGCAGGATCTGACCGGCATGGCAGCCATGGGGCTGGGCCTGAAATTCGATCTGGTTCTCAACCATCTCTCCGTCGGGTCGCCCCAGTTCCAGCACATGCTGGAGCACGGGGACGCGTCCCCCTATAAGGACTTCTTCATCGACTGGAACGAATTCTGGGCGACGCGGGGCGAGATGGGACCGGAGGGCCACATAATTCCCGAACAGGAATGCCTCGACCAGCTCTTCATGAGAAAGCCCGGACTGCCCATACTGAAAGTGCGCTTCCCGGACGGTACGGAGCGCCCTTACTGGAATACCTTCTACCAGGAAGTAAAGCACCAGGAGCTGGTCATCGAGGACCTGCGACATATAGAAGGGTTACCCACTGGGGCAGCCGATTCTGCACTCGCCATTGCCAACGAAGCGATCCGCTCAAATACACCGGTCGCCGATATCGACTGGGGCAACCTTGCCGGATACGACCCCCATTTCACCGATGCCATCGAAAGCAAGCGCCAGTACCTGGGCCAGATGGACCTCAACGCGCGCTCGGAGAAAGTCTGGGAATTCTACGACGAGGTCCTCGCCAAACTGCAAGGCTATGGGGCAAAGCTGGTCCGGCTGGATGCCTTCGCCTATCTACACAAGGAACCCTGCAAACCCAACTTCTTCAACAAGCCCGGGACCTGGGATTACCTCGACAGGCTGCGCACAATGGCCGAACAGCACGACCTTGTATTGCTCCCGGAAATTCATTCCGAGTTCGGCTATGGACTGCACGAGGAAGTTGCGGCCATGGGATTCCCCATATACGACTTTTTCTTCCCGGGTCTGCTTATTGATGCCCTCGACCGCGGTACCAACAAGCACCTGCTGCACTGGGTTAGTGAGCTGCTGGACAAAGGCATCAGGACGGTCAATATGCTGGGTTGCCATGACGGCATCCCGGTTCTGGACCTGCGCGGCAAAGATATCCTCGGCATATCACGAGAGGGCCTGTTGAGCGACGAACAGATCGACAACACCATCCAGCGGATCATGGACAGGGGTGGCCGGATCAAGAACCTCTACGGCCCGGACGGCAAGAAAATTTCCTACTACCAGGTCAATTCCACCTTCTTTAGTGCCCTGGGTGAAGATGAACGCAAGTTACGCCTGGCCAGGGCAATCCAGATGTTCATTCCTGGCATTCCCCAGGTGTGGTATCTCGATCTCTTTGCAGGCAAGAATGATTACGCCGCCGCTGACAAGGGCGGCACGGGAGGGCACAAGGAGATCAATCGCACGACTCTGTCCAACAGCGATATCGAACAGGGACTCAGACGCATTGTGGTGCAGGAACAGCTGCAATTGATAAAGTTGCGAAATTCCTCCAAGGCTTTCTATGGCGAGTTGGAGCTTGGTAACACCGAAGAACAGAGTCTGGAGATGACCTGGACAAACGGCAACAGCACAGCCACCCTGCAGGCCAATCTAGTGGATTTCGGCTTTACCGTCACCCACAAGGACGATAGCGGTGAGGAAACTCTCATGTCCTACCGTTAGTCTTGGCCCGCACCTCAGAACACCTGTAAACATTGATCATGACCCAAGCACAATAGAGGACTGACATGCGCATACTGGCCACCGATATGGACAGAACACTTCTCCCCAATGGCAAATGGGAGGCCGACAGCGAGGCGATCAGCTTATTCAACAACTTGACCGAACAGGATGATCTGCTCGTTGTCTACGTGACCGGCCGTAACCTGAACCTCACGGAAAATGCGATCAAGGAATTTGGTGTCAGGTATCCGGATGTGCTGTGTGGCGATGTCGGCACTACAATCCGCAAGTATGTGCATGAGCAGTGGCAATTCGATGAGGGATGGGTCGACCTAATCCACCTGCGAAGCCCCAGGTGGGATGCAGGCGCTATAAAGAACGCAGTTGCCGGAATTGACGGCCTCCGAGAACAGGAGAGCGAACACCTGAATCCTTTCAAACAGAGTTATTATGTGGACCACGCCAGGAAAGAACAGATCCTGGGAGAGGTCGATGACAGGGTCAAGGGTAAGTTCGACGAGGTAATCGTCTACAGTTTCGACTCCCAGGACGGCAAGGGGTTGTTGGATTTCCTGCCTGAAAGCGCCACCAAACAGACGGCGTTGGAGTATGTGGCGGAAGAGTTCGGATCAGCCAGAGAAGACGTCGTCTTTTGCGGGGACAGCGGCAACGATATCTTCCCTCTTACAGCAGGTTTCTCCGGCGTGTTGGTGAAAAACGCCGACCAGCAACTGGTAGACAAGGTCCATGAAGCCATGCGTGGAAATCCCCAATTGAAGCTGTACTTCGCCAGGGGCAACTTCAAGGGCCTGAACGGCTACTACACCAGCGGTGTGATAGAGGGCGCCTACCACTACGGCATCTTCAGCGATGCGGAATGAACGTTTGCCTAAAGTGGGGCGGGCGTAGCTACAGCAGCGTGCGCTGCAGTGCAGTATCCCAGGACGCCAGCCGCCTGCGCCTGTCGGTTACTTTCATCTGCACTTTGAATTCCCGCTCGGCTTTCCAGATTTTTTTCACCTCGGCCGGACTGCTCCACATACCCACGCCCAGCCCTGCCAGATAGCAGGCGCCAGCGACCGTGGTTTCTGTCACGGCGGGCCGGATGAGGCGGAGCCCCAGGACGTCTGCCTGAATCTGCATCAGCAGGTTGTTTACTGATGCTCCTCCATCGACACGCAGCGGTTTCATCCTGCGGCCCAGATCACTCTGCATCGCCCGCAGGATATCGGCGTTCTGCAATGCCATGGCATCCAGGGTGGCGCGGGCGATGTGTCCCGGCTCAGCACCCCGGGTAAGGCCGGTCAGCATTCCACGGGCCTCCGGAGCCCAGTGTGGAGCACCCAGACCGGTCAAGGCCGGTACGAATTCAACGCCATCGTGATCCGGCACCTGGCTGGCCAGCGCCTCGATATCTGAGGCGTGCTTGATCAGTTTGAGTCCGTCGCGCAGCCACTGCACAGCCGCACCGCAGATAAACGCTCCGCCCTCCAGAGCATATACCGGCTTCCCCTTTTCGCCCAGTTGCCAAGCCACCGTGGACAGCAGGCCCGACTTGGAGTACAGCGGTTTGGCCCCGGTGTTCATCACGATAAAGGAACCCGTGCCAAAAGTGCACTTGGCGTCGCCAACGGAAAAGCAGGCCTGGCCAAAACACGCCGCCTGTTGGTCTCCCGCTATTCCCGCAATAGGTATTCCCGCAGGTAAACCACCAACTCCACGGGTATGTCCGAGGACAGCGCTGGAAGGCACGATCTGCGGCAGGATGTCCTCCGGCACCTGGAACAATTCGAGCATGCGTTTGTCCCAGTGCCGAGATTTCAGATTCATCAGTGAGGTGCGGGAGGCATTTGAGACATCGGTCACGTGCTTATCGCCCTTCGTCAGCTGCCAGACCAGGTAGCTGTCTATGGTACCCGCCGCCACGCGACTGGCCTTCAGTTTGCGGCCTATCCCGGTGGTTTGCTGTAGCAGCCAGCGGAACTTGCTGGCCGAAAAATAGGGGTCCAGCACCAAGCCGGTATTGCGCCTCACGGCCTGCTCATGCCCGGCTGCCTTGAGCTGTGCGCAAAAGTCGGTGGTGCGCCGGCACTGCCAGACAATGGCATTGTTCAGGGGCTGGCCAGTCTTGCGATCCCACAGCATCGCAGTCTCCCGCTGGTTGGTAATGCCGATTGCGGCGATATCGGTGGGTCTGCAGATCTTCTTGCGCAGGATGGCTCTAATTCCCTTTTCCACGGAGGCCCAGATATCGGCCGGCCTGTGCTCCACCCAACCGGGCTTGGGATAGATCTGCGGAAACTCGAAGTTGACGCTGGTCCGCAACTTGCCGCGGGAATCCATCAGCGCGACAGTGCTGCCTGTCGTCCCCTGATCGATAGCCAGTATGAATTGGCCCATAATTAGTGCCCCGCGCCTTCTTTCAGTCTGATTTTCATGACGCCCGAAAGGCCGTGACACCACTCGCTGTCGGTGTAAGACTGGTTGTACTCACGCATATGATGCCTCCTCCCTTTGAATGATAGTCTTGCTGATCGACGATGACCAGTGAGGGGAGCGGGTTTTGATCGTGTGCATGGCGGAAGATTAACTATCAATTAGAATCAACCAGTTAGTAAGTGAGGTTGACTCCAAAAAATCCTGAACCAACCCGACGTACTCGACGCACCTGACGCCACGCACTGCCCCAAGAAAGGATCAGCTCGGCAGCGGCTCGAAGTTCTGTTTTGGAAACTTGTTACGATTCTTCGGCTTACTGACAGCTTGCTCGGTATCACCAACAACCAAGCTCAGCATACGGTCGGTCTCAGCAACCCTGCCCTACTCCATCAGGAAAACTCGTTAGCTTTCTTCAACTTACTGCCAACTTTCCCACTAGACCCTCCGCCTCATAATCGGGAGGTGTGTCTGTGAAATCGTGACGTGGGAAATATTCATAATGGAGTCATAGAGTTATGAGAAACACACCGTCCGACTATGGCTGGGGGATGGGCGACACTCATAGTTCCGAAGTCGGAGGGTGTATGCGAGCCCTCACGGCCCAAGAACCCAGAAATCCAGCTTTCCAGAAAACCCTGATCCCCCCTGCCCTGCTTCACCGCTTCCCGCAGCTCCCTGCTCGCATCCGAGTCCGTCACCTGTGCCCCAGAGTCGCCAACTCTCGGCAAATCCCCGGTGGGGCATTGGGGTAGCCAGGGTGTGATCTGGCGAGGCACCTGGGCGCGCTGGGGAGTGAGATGGACTTAGCTGCAAGTGCGACTATGCCGGGGAAATTGGTGACACTTTTGCAGGGGGAGTCGGGGGGTGTAATAGCAGCGGATCACTCGGGCAGGACTCGTGGGAAACTGGAGTTCTAGGGCCCTGCAATGCTTACGCCCTAGCCTACTCTGAGACATCAACCCGAAAATATCTCAGGCACAAAAAAGTCCTGACATGCAGGGCTGTGTATCAGGAGTTAGGTCTAAGCCTTACGGCGCTTGACTGCACCCAGGCCGAGAATCGCTGAACCGAAGAGCCAGACTGCAGCCGGTATTGGAACGGCGGTGGCAATAATATTGTCAATATAAAACCCATTCCAGCCACTATTTGAACCTAAGAATTCAATCGTGGTTTGACCGCCATCGGCAGTAAAATAAAAGCTCATTGGTACGAAATTTCCATCCCATCCAGAAGTATTTTCTATGAGTGTAATGAACGTCAGAATAGAAGACGAATCTGAACCAAATACTGTCACGTCCATTTCCTTGATGGGGTTGTTCGTGCTAGTCAAATCGGGGTTATTTGATCCACTAAGGTCAAAGTTAACGCTATATTGCTGTCCTACAACCGTTGAAAATGTCTGCGTCAGGCTGCCACCCCCATCAACTATGTCTCCAATAATATCAATGACGTGATTTCCTGTTCCTTTGTAATCAGTCCAGAGATTAACGCCGCCCGCACCGACAACCCAACCATCTATTGCTGCACTTCCAGCAGTAAATGTAAGGAACGGGCCAAATCCTCCCGGCACACCTCCCATTAAGTTACCTGCCTCGAAGTCACCGTTTTCGATGAAGGCAGCACTGGCGTTAAAAGAAACAATTGCAAATAAAACATATAGAAATCGCATATGACCGCCCCCCATTTTCATGATCAGGTACGCATCTAATAACTGTAGTGACAATTCGGAGTATTGCGTAATACTGAATTACAATAAAAAGGCACCGTTCTAGCGGCAATGGGTATATCTGTATTGCTATAAAATACCAGCCTGGACCGGGTGGCAAGACAGTTGAACGAGCGGCCTAGAAAAACGTTGGTCTATGAAACACCGGCTGCTAGATTTAACGCATGTGTTGCGTCGACCGGTTGAGATCGAAACTATTATAGACCTCAGCTAGAACCTTGGGGAAATCAGTGATTTAGACCGCTTTGAGGTGGAAGCGGACCCTGGCTAACTTCCGCTTTCGCCTAGAAGCAGACATTTAGGCTCTGCTATGCTGACAGGCACCTAAATAGACAAAGTGGGTATAAGAATAATGAACTGGGACGCGATTGGGGCCATCGGAGAGTTGGTTGGCGCTGCAGCAGTTTTCATCACACTGGTGTACTTAACACTCCAGATTCGTCAAAACACCAATTCAAATATTGGCGCAACTGAACTGGCGGTTACGGAGCAAGTTATTTCCTGGCAAATGCGAGTGACTGATGATGAGGAGTTGCGCGCTATCTGGGACAAAGCCGCCGCGAATGAACAGATGACGAATACTGAGAAAGTGCGATTCCTTTGGCTAATCAATGAGGTGTTTACACTACATGAAAGCAGCTTTCGACTGTATCGCCGGAAGCTTATAGCCCATGATAATTGGGAAAAATATCTTATAGCGCTTTTGGGATTGTTGAGTATGAACGATATAACAATGGAGTGGTGGAAAAGTCGAACAGCCCTTTTCTCTAGCGTATTCGTTGAATATATTGATGAACAGCTCTTAGAAAGAGGGACGCAAGCATGGCGTCCTACTAGGATAGAAGATGTCTAGATCAACCCTCTCGTCGATATTCACTAGGAGTTATGATTGTAATCAAGCGTGTCCGCTTTCGCCTATTAAGGGACCTTAGCTTTATCAATTTTCGAGCATAAAAATGCCCGCTCAGAGGCGGGCATCATGGTGTTCTGTACTTACGCCTTCCTGCGCTTCACTGCACCCAGACCGAGAAGGGCTGAACCGAATAGCCATGCTGC
>CBDTVJ010000107.1:0-10083 GCA_965363655.1 uncultured Halieaceae bacterium
TCTTGGGGAAAAGAGACTTCCTCGCTGTGACTCACGGAGAACAAGCCACTTAGGGATGTAGCATTTGCTACAAATAATAAGACTGGCGCGGCGTGCAATAGTTCACACTTTGCAGAAATATTTTTGTTGCCCCCCGAAAAATAACTAGTGAGCCTCATCCCAGTTGTCCCCTACCCCGGCCTCAACCACCAGGGGAATGGCCAACTGGGCAGCGCCGGACATCAGGCTACAAACCCGCTCACTGACCGCATCTGCCTCAGCGGCAGCCACCTCGAAAACAAGTTCGTCGTGTACCTGCATGATCATGCGCGCATCTGTTTCACCCTGTCCCAGCCAGTCGTCGACAGCCAGCATGGCTTTTTTGATAATATCCGCCGCTGTACCTTGCATGGGCGCGTTTATCGCCGTGCGCTCCGCTGCTTGCACACGCATTTTATTGCGGGCATTGATTTCAGGCAGGTGCAGGCGGCGCCCAAACAAGGTCTCAACATAGCCCTGCTCCCTGGCCAGTGACCGGGTGCGGTCCATGTAATCCGCCACGCCCGGGTAGCGCTCGAAATAAAGGTCTATATATTGCTGGGCCTCTTTGCGGCCAAGGCTCAGCTGTTTAGCCAGGCCGAAAGCTGACATGCCATAAATGAGACCGAAGTTGATCGCCTTGGCCTTGCGCCGCTGTTCTGTGGATACCGCGTCCAGGGACACGTCGAAAACCTCCGCAGCAGTGGCCTGGTGCACATCCTGGCCCTCATTGAAGGCCTTGAGCAAGCCCGGGTCTCGCGAGAGATGCGCCATAATGCGCAGTTCGATCTGCGAGTAGTCCGCCGCCAGAATCCTGTAACCCGCAGGGGCAATAAACGCCTGGCGGATGCGCCTGCCCTCCTCCGTCCTGATAGGAATATTCTGCAGGTTGGGGTCCGACGAGGACAACCGTCCAGTAGCAGTCACGGCCTGGTGATAGGATGTATGCACCCTGCCGGTAGCGGGGTTGACCATGCCCGGTAATTTATCGGTATAAGTGGATTTGAGCTTGCTCAGGCTGCGATATTCCAGCAGCAATTTGGGCAGCGGGTAATCCAGTGCCAACTCTGCCAGCACGTCTTCCGCTGTAGAAGGCGCTCCTTTCGGGGTTTTCTTGATAATCGGCAACTCCAGTTTTTCGAACAGGATTTGCCCCAGTTGTTTGGGTGAACCCAGGTTGAACTCCTGGCCCGCCATTTCGTGTACAGCAGCTTGCAACGCCTCCAATCGCTTGCCCAGTTCCACGCTCTGCTGCCGCAGCAGGTCCAGCGACAGCAGCGCGCCCTGACGCTCCACGCGCGACAGTACGGGTACCAAAGGCAATTCTATGTCCGTAAAAACCTGCTTCAGGCCGTCCTCCTGCTCCAACCTGGGCCACAGAGCCCGGTGCAGGCGCAGGGTGATATCCGCATCTTCAGCGGCGTAGGGACCCGCCTCCTCCACATTGACCTGGTTGAAGGTCAGCTGCTTGGCGCCCTTGCCGGCGATGTCCTCAAAGTGGATAGTCTTGCGGCCCAGGTACTTGAGGGCAAGGCTGTCCATATCGTGACGGGTACCGGTGGAATCCAGTACATAGGATTCGAGCATGGTGTCAAAGCGAATGCCCCGCAGAGTAATGCCGTGATTGGCCAATACACTGGCGTCGTACTTCAGGTTCTGGCCCACCTTGGCGCGGCTCTCATCTTCCAGTAGTGGCTGCAGCCTGGCCAGCACCTCCTCCCGGTCAAGTTGCTGTGGCGCGCCAAGATAGTCATGGGCCAGCGGGACATAGGCTGCCCTCCCCGGCTCCACCGCGAAGGACACGCCTACGATGCGGGCCTCCATGTAATTCAGGCTGGTGGTTTCCGTATCAAAGGCAAAGAGCTCTGCACCCTGCAAAGATTCCAGCCAGGCATCCAGCACCGCCTGGTCAGTCACGATGTCGTATTCCACCGGCTGCTCATCGGCCTGGATTACTGGCTCTTCGCCCTCCTCCAGCAAGTCATCCAGCCAGGAGCGAAACTCCATGCGGGTAAACCAGTCCACCAGTGCTTCCTTGTCCGGCTCACTGTTGTGAATATCTGCGGGGCCCTGCTCCAATTCCACATCAAGCTTGATCGTTGCCAGCGCGTAGGACATGTAGGCGCTATCCTTTTCCGCTGCCAGTTTGGCGCCCATCGTTTTAGCGCCGCGGAAAGAAAGCCCGGCAACCTTGTCCACGTTGCTGTATATCTCATCCAGGCTACCCAGGCCCTGCAACAGGCCCAGCGCGGTTTTCTCTCCTACACCCGGCACTCCGGGAATATTGTCCACCTTGTCGCCCATCAGGGCGAGGAAATCGATGATCAGGGCTGGCGGTATGCCGAATTTCGATTCCACCCCCGCCTCATCCATAACAGTGTCTGTCATGGTATTCACCAGCGTGGTGTGCCTGTTTACCAACTGGGCCATGTCCTTGTCACCGGTGGATATCACCACGTCCCTGCCCTGCTCAGTCGCCTGGCGGGACAGGGTCCCGATCACGTCATCTGCTTCCACCCCGGGCTCACAGATAAATGGCAGCCCCATCGCCTTGACGATTTCGTGTATCGGCTCAATTTGCTCGCGCAGTTCATCGGGCATGGGCGGCCGCTGTGCCTTGTACTGCGGGTACATATCGTCCCGGAAGGTCTTCCCCTTGGCGTCAAATACCACCGCCATGGGGCTATCCGGGTAATCTGCCTGCAAGCGGCGCAACATACTGATCACACCGCGCACTGCGCCGCTGTTCTGGCCACTGGACGTTGTCAGCATGGGAAGCGCGTGAAATGCCCGGTAGACATAAGATGAACCATCAACCAGAATCAGGGGCGGGGTAGTAGAAGCCATAATAGAACTCACGGTGTTATTCAATAGCAGTCCCTGGATAAGGGCCGGGACTGCTTTGTTAGTAAGTACTTGCGATCAGTAAATCGCTTTTAATGCTGCCTATCCCACAGTGCTCTCGCAGATCGATAGGTCACTTTCATCTTGGCCTGGTCCAGCGGTGCCTTGAAAAAACCATGGTAGTCCCCTTTGGGATTAATAAGTACCACATTAGCACTATGGTCTACCTGATAATCTTCTCCCTGGCCTGGAACCTTGCGAAAGGGCGTATTGAGGGCAGTGGCAAAGCGGTGGATATCCAGGAACTCACCGGTGACACCGGTAAATTCCGGGTTGAAGTAGGGTACGTAGTCCGCCAACTGCTCCACCGTGTCCCTGGCCGGATCTACCGAGACCATCACTACACGGGTGTCCTCTACCTCCGTGCCCTCCAGGCTCGCCATGAGTTCATTGAGGAATGTCATGGTAGTAGGGCAGATATCCGGGCAGTAGGTAAAACCAAAGAACACCAGAGTCCAACGACCCTCCAGGCTGGCCCGTGTAAACGGCTTGCCATTATGGTCTATAAGCGCTATTTCCCCGAAATTTCGGGGAGTTTCCAGCAAATATAGCCCATTTATCTTCATTTCCGACTCAGTCATCACCCTCGGAAGGGAGATTCTATGGACAAAGCCCGCCACAATCACCGTGATAAACAGCAATAGCGCGGTGACGGTCAGCTTAATATTGCGCGACTGGCTCATAGGGTGGCCACCGGAAACAGGTAATGATCAATCAACATGACTACAAACAACGCCATCAGGTAGATGATGGAGTATCTAAAGGTCTCCATCGGTGCATTGGGGTTTTTACCGCGCATCAGCACAATCGCCCAGTAGAGAAAACCCACTCCCAGTACCACCGCACCGAGCAGGTACAGCGGGCCGCTCATTCGCGTGGCATAGGGGAGGAGGGTAATCAGGAACATGATAATGGTATACAGCAGAATATGCAGCTTGGTGAACGCGACGCCGTGGGTGACCGGCAGCATCGGTATCTCCGCAGCGGCATATTCTTCACGTCGGTGAATCGCCAGCGCCCAGAAATGTGGGGGTGTCCAGGCAAAGATTATCAGCACCAGCAGCAGGGCGTGGCCGTGAATTTCTCCGGTCACGGCAGTCCAGCCGAGCAGGGGAGGGGCGGCACCCGCCAGGCCACCAATGACAATATTTTGCGGCGTGGCGCGCTTTAAGAACATGGTGTACACAAATGCGTAGCCCACCAGCGATGCGAAAGTCAGCCACGCCGTCAGTGGGTTAATCCAGACCAGCAGTATAAACATGCCCAGGCCGCCCATCAGCACGGCAAATAGCGCCGCCTGCAGGTTGCTGACTCGCCCCTGGGCGATGGGGCGGCTGCGGGTGCGGGCCATTTTCTGGTCTACGCGCTGGTCCACCAGGTGATTGACCGCCGCCGCCGCACCCGCGCAGAGGGCAATGCCCAGGTTGCCCAGCACCAGTACATCGAGGGGCACCATGCCAGGTACGGCCATGAACATACCAATAGCCGAAGTGAGTATCATCAACAGCACGACATTGGGCTTGGTCAGCTCTTTATAGTCACGCCAACCGGCCGCGCCTGTCTGCTGTAGATCTGCCATAAAGCCCTCAGCCACCGGAGTTCTTGAGGAGAAATTTCAGGTCCGAAATCACCTCCTTGTAGGGGATATCACTATTGTAGGACATCATAATCCAGCCAGCGGGGTCGACCAGGTACCAGGTACTGGCGTCGCCCGTATGCTCGGGGAACAATTTGTCGTAACCGCCGGGCTCCAGCATTATCCCCTTGAGGCCGCGGTGTTCGTTTTCCAGATAGGCAGCAAAATCCAGCGGGGTAGGGTGCTTGTCGCTCAATTCACTTACGGTCAAGCGGGTGTCTGCCACACTGCTTTCACTGACATAAAGGCGCCTGATACGACTAAAGCCCTTGCCCATGGCAACGTGTATCTGCCGGGTCATGTAGAGGCTTTTCTCACAGGCCGCACTGCACTGGTCGCTGTTGGCGGGAATGATCATTGCCCAACGCGGTTCCAGCTCCCCGAATTTAAGCTGCAAACCGCTCTGGTCCAGCAAGCGCAGGTCATCCAATTGGCGGGGCGGCTGCACCAATGTGCCGCGGTTGGCGGTACCCAGCATGCTCACCAGATCAAGGTCGCCATGTGCTACGAAATACCACAACCAGGTCGCGGCCAGGATCATGGTAACGGGAATCCCGCCAATCAACAGCAAAACCGCTCGGTTGTTGCGGATGGTATTTGTCTCTGTCATCTAGTCCCGTGCCCTCCCGAACCCTCTCAATAACTGCCACAAATTACTGCTGCGCAGTAGATAAAAACCAAACAGCACAATCGCCATCGCAAACCACTGCACAGCGTAGCCCTGGTGCTTCTGGGGGCTCATATTCACGATCTGCCAGTCCACTGACAGAGCCCCGGGCTCTGCGGCATCAATCCGGACGGGGTAGGGAAATAACTCGCCAATCCCCAATGCCTGAACCGCATCACCCAACTTATCCATCTCCACCGCTTGTATACGCAGGGGCCAGGTCGTCTCCAGCTGCTGTTCTTCCAGCAGGTAGGGCTTGCCGGGTGCCACGTAGACATGGCCCTTAATTTCTACCTCACCAGTTACTGCTGGCACCTGCGGCAACACCAGGCGCGCACCGTCACCGGCGATCCAACCCCTGTTCACCAATACACTGCCACCCTGGTCCAGTTGCAGGATGCCCAGCACCTCGTAGCCAAATTTGCCGCCAGATATGCGGTTATCCAGCAGGAAATACTGATCCTGCAAGAACGTACCGCTGACCTCGACTGGCACATAGCCCAAGGCGCTGGCGGGCTTGTCCCAGAGGGTGGCGAGCGGCGCAGGGTCCTGTTCCTGGCGCGCCTCAAAGGCTGCGGCCAGCACGGATTTCTCCTGTGCACGCTGCAACTGCCAAAAGCCCAGGCCCATCATGAGCGGCACCAACAACACAGTAAAAAGTGTGATGCGCCACTCCAGGTCGAATTTAAGACCAGACTGCGTGCCGGACACTAATTCCCTCCGGGGCAAAAGATAATCACTGGTTTATACTGCACCGGTATATTGAAGGAGACACCCATTGTTAAAAGCTGCAATTGTACTATTGATGCTGGCGCTGGTCGCCAGTCTGGGAAGCGGATTCTATTTTCTGATGGTGGACCAGGGTGACAAGACCAAGCGTCGCACCTTTCACTCCCTGGGGGCAAGGCTGGCGCTGGCAGCCAGTCTGGCGGCGCTTATTATCTACGGCGTCGCCAGTGGCCAGCTGGGGCACAGAAACCCCTGGGATGCCGGGCCGAGGCCACAGGCAAACCAGGAATCAGAGCCAGAATAATTCCTACAGGATATACACAAACAGGAACAGGAACACCCACACCACGTCCACAAAGTGCCAGTACCAGCTGGACGCTTCAAAGCCGAAATGATCATCAGAAGTAAACTGCCCGCCAAACACAGAGCGCAACAGCTGGATCAGCAACATGGTCATACCCATGAAGACGTGAAAGCCGTGGAACCCGGTGAGCATAAAGAATGTAGAACCGTAAACGCCTGAATTCAGGGTAAGGCCAAAATGCGCGTAGGCCTCATAGTACTCATAAAACTGCACCACGAGGAAGATCATGCCCAGGGCGACGGTAATACCCAGCCACAGATTGAACTTCTTCTTGTTGCCGTCAAGGATGCCCATATGGGCCACGTGGCAGGTAAAACTGGAAGTGAGCAGGATGATGGTATTCCACAACGGTAACCATGCCCACCAGGCATGTGCGTCAGCAAAGGACATACTGGTATGTGCGCTGGTGAACGAACCATTATTGGCAATAGGCTGCGCCATCGCGCCGCCTACAGCCTCCTGGGGCGTTTGCATCATCGGCCAGGAGAAATCAAAACCGTCCCACAATAAGCCGTTCATGCGTCCGGCATCACCTTCGCCCCCAAGCCAGGGACCAACCAGGTTGCGCAAGTAAAACAGGGCGCCGAAGAAGACGAAGAAGAACATCACTTCGGAAAAAATGAACCAGAACATACCCAGCACATAGGACTTCTTCAGCTGGGCGCTATTCATGCCCGCGATGTTTTCCCTGATCGTGGTGCGGAACCAGCCAAACAGGGTAGCAACAAAGAAAAACAGGCCAAACATGAAGATTGACCAGGAGTGTGTCGCAACGTCAGGATCACCAAAGGTCATGTCATTCATAATGCTGGCAGCACCATAAATACTCAGGATCAGGCCTATGGTGGCGCAGATGGCCAGCCTACTCTTCTCCGGTACGTAATACTTTTCGTACTCTGTGGAAGTCTGACTTGTCATGTTGTTTCTCCGTTTATACGGCGCGGGCCCTGCGGGCCTGCGCTTCAGCGAGCGGCTACTGAGCCACCCGCCATATCTGTTACATCAAAAATTGTATAGGACAGGGTGATGGTCTTGATGTCCCGGGGTAAGCCCTGGTCCACTATAAACTGCAGTGGCATTTCGGCGGAGGTTTCACCATCCAGGGGCTGCTGGTTAAAGCAGAAGCACTCTGTCTTGTGAAAGTACTCTGCGGCCCGGGCAGGGGACACGCTGGGTATTGCCTGGGCAACCATTGCTTCGGGCATCGGGTTGCGGGCAAAGAACACCGTATCATTGACCGCACCTGGATTAACCTTCATCACAGTAGCCGTCGGGGCGAACTCCCAGGGCATGCCCTCGTTGTTGGTAGCAACAAACTGAATGGTCACGATACGACTTTCATCAATACCGGCCTGTACCGCAGTGTAGGCCTCACCGCTTGTTTTGCCATTGATGCCAAGAGCATCGCACAACACGTTATAGAGAGGCACCATCACCACAAAAACAAAAGCAAACATAAGCACCGCTACCCCGGCCAGCTTGGCTGCGGTATCGATGGCAGGATTGTCGCTTAGTTTCAGCATGTAGCGGCCTTACTTCACCAGAGGTGGTGTTTCAAAGGTGTGGTAGGGCGCGGGCGTGGCTACAGTCCACTCCAGGCCTTCCGCACCGTCCCAGACTTTTTCATCACTGACCGGCGTACCGGACACAATGGTCGCGATCACGTTGTACAGGAACAAGATCTGCGATGCGCCGTAGATGAAAGCACCAATACTGGACATCATATTGAAATCAGCGAACTGCAAGGCGTAATCGGGAATACGGCGCGGCATGCCAGCCAGGCCCACAAAGTGCTGTGGGAAGAAGGCCAGGTTGAAGCCAACGAACGAAATCCAGAAGTGAGTCTTGCCCATACTCTCGTTGTACATCTTGCCGCACCACTTGGGTAGCCAGTAGTAAATCGCAGCCGACATGGAGAATACCGCGCCAGCTACCATCACATAGTGAAAGTGGGCAACTACGAAGTAGGAATCGTGATACTGAAAGTCGGCAGGTGCGATAGCCAGCATCAACCCGGTAAAGCCACCAATGGTGAACAATATCAGGAAGCCGATACAGAACAGCATGGGCGTCTCGAAAGACAAAGAGCCCCGCCACATGGTCGAAATCCAGTTGAACACTTTCACGCCGGTGGGTACTGCAATCAGCATGGTGGCGTACATAAAGAACAATTCACCGGCGACGGGCATACCCACTGTATACATGTGGTGAGCCCAGACGATGAACGACAGGAAGGCAATGGACGCTGTCGCATAGACCATTGAATCGTAGCCGAACAAGGGCTTGCGGGAGAACGCAGGAATAATCTGGGAAACCACACCGAAAGCCGGCAGGATAATGATGTATACCTCAGGGTGCCCGAAGAACCAGAACACGTGCTGGAATAATACCGGGTCACCGCCACCAGCAGCAGAGAAGAAGCTGGTACCGAAGTGAATATCCATGAGCATCATGGTCACCGCCCCCGCCAGTACCGGCATAACCGCCACCAGCAGGAAGGCAGTAATCAGCCAGGTCCACACGAACAAGGGCATCTTCATGTAGGTCATACCCGGGGCACGCATATTCATCACCGTGGCGATGATGTTAATAGAACCCATGATCGATGACAGGCCCAGAACGTGCACGGAAAAGATGAAGAAGGTCACCGAGGGTGGCGCGTAGGTGGTGGACAGTGGAGCGTAGAACGTCCAGCCAAACGCCGGGGCACCGCCCTCCATGAACAGGGTTGATGCCAGCAACAAAAACGTTGGCGGCAGAATCCAGAAGCTCCAGTTGTTCATTCGTGGCAAGGCCATATCCGGCGCCCCGATCATCATCGGGATCAGCCAGTTAGCCAGGCCGACAAAAGAGGGCATGATCGCCCCGAACACCATGATCAGGCCGTGCAGGGTGGTCATCTGGTTGAAAAATGCAGGTTCGACCAGTTGCATGCCTGGCTGGAACAGTTCGGCGCGAATAACCATGGCGAAAAAGCCGCCAAGGATAAACATGGCAAAAGAGAACCACAGGTACATGGTTCCGATATCTTTATGGTTGGTGGTAAAAAGCCACCGGGTAAGGCCCTTGGCAGGACCGTGATGATGATCGCCCATCGTTAACTCCTCCAATTAGCCTTTTTTGTGGTTGTAGACGTCAATGGGCTGCACCATGTCGCCCATATTGTTGCCAAAAGCATTACGCTGATAGGTGATAACAGCCGCCATATCCACGTCGTTGAGCTGGCCACCAAAGGCCTGCATCGATGTTCCGGGAACACCATTAATCCCAATATCCAGGTGATTGGCCAGTTCGCCGGTAGCGACCGCGCTCTTGGCGATCGCCTTACCAACACCGCCTTCACCATTGGCGCCGTGACACGCCAGGCAGGAACGGGCATAAACTGCCTCGCCGCGCTCCATTAACTCATCGAGGCTGAAGGTCTGTGCCATCAACTCCTTGATTTCTGACGCTTCGGCCTGCTTGGTGCCAAGCCACGCGCTGTATTCTTCCTTATCGACAACATTGACCACGATAGGCATGAAGCCATGGTCCTTGCCGCACAGTTCAGCACACTGGCCGCGATAGACCCCGGGCTCCGAGGTGCGGGTCCAGGCCTCATTGATAAAGCCGGGAATAGCATCTCTCTTGACCGCCAGTGCCGGCACCCACCAGGAGTGGATCACGTCGTTGGCTGTCACCAGGAAGCGAACCTTGGTGTTGGTGGGCAGCACCAGGGGCTCGTCCACCTCCAGCAGATAGTGCTCGCCCTTGGCTTCTGAATTG
>CBDTVJ010000108.1:0-10050 GCA_965363655.1 uncultured Halieaceae bacterium
GTGACAACAGGGATTCACCCAGCGCCTGCAGTGCATGCATCTGGCGCTTGCGCTCACTCTTGCTGGGAGCAGCATCATCCAGCGCTGCATCGGGGTCATTTTTAATCCAATCAGGCATAAAATAAGGTCGCCAGCCCAAGGAAGGAAACAAAGCCTACCACGTCTGTTACGGTGGTAAGCACAACACCTCCGGCGAGTGCCGGGTCGATATTCGCGCGGGTCAGCAATAGTGGCAGGACAGATCCTACCAGGGCCGCCGTCACCAGGTTGATTACCATCGCGGCAGCAATGATCAGGCCGATGTTCCAGTCCTTGAACCAAAAGGATGCGGCGACTGCCACCACAGCCGCCCACAATACACCGTTCATCAGGCCTATCATCAGCTCCCGGTTGATGAGCCAGTTTTGGTTGTTTTTGCCCACCTGACCCATGGCGATCCCGCGAACCAGTATGGTCAAGGTCTGTGTGCCGGCGATTCCGCCCATGGAGGCGACGATCGGCATCAGCACGGCCAGTGCAACCACCTTCTCGATGGTGTCCTGGAAGAGATTGATCATCGAGGCGGCTATAAAAGCGGTGACCAGATTGATGCCCAGCCATATTGTCCGGCGCGGGGCAGCTCGAGCCAGTGGGGCGAAGGTGTCTTCATCTTCATCCAGGCCCGCCATGGACATGAAGGAGTGATCGGCGTCTTCGCGGATTACGTCCACCACGTCGTCAATGGTGATGCGGCCCAGTAGCTTACCGTTGTCATCCACCACCGGCGCTGACACCCAGTCGTTGCGCTCGAACAGGCGCGCCACCTCGGTGTCGGTCGTATCGACGGGAATGGGTACGACATCAGTGACCATCATCTCGCGCACGGAGACCGAGGGGTCGGCCACCAGCAGCGTGCGCAGCGGCAGCAGGCCAATGAACTGGTCGGCACGGTTGACCACGATGAGGTTGTCAGTCATCGCCGGAATTTCATCGAGGCGGCGCAGGTAACGCAGTACAACCTCCAATGTCAGCCTGGCGCGGATGGTGATGGTGTCGGTGTTCATCAGGCCGCCGGCTACATCGTCAGCGTAATGCATGACCCCCTCAAGGCGCGCCCTGTCCTGGTGGTCCATGGCATTGAGGACTTCCCGGGTAACGCGGTCGGGAAGTTGCTGCAGAATGTCGGCGATGTCATCGTCGGCGAGGCCTTCGGTGATCTGCGCGACTTCGGATGCATCCATCTCCCCGAGGAACTGGGCCTGCAGATCGTCGTTCAGTTCCCCGAGAATCTCACCTTCGCGCTCCATTTCCACCATTTGCCACAGAATGTGGCGAAACTTTGGGGGGGAGGATTCCAGTAAGTGGGCTACATCAGCCGGGGACAGGCCGTTGAGCATGCGACGGACGTCCACAAAGGTACCGCTTTCCAGCGCCATGGATAGCTGGTCGAGAGTTTTTTGGGATGCAACCTGTTTCTGTACCATTTTCAACCCCAAGAATAACTCTCAGGACGGTCTGCCTGATCAGGGGATTATCCGAGAAAGAGACGGATGCAACAACGTGATTAGTTACAGCTTTTGTCGCCTATTCCGCCTCGTCGAAGCGATTCCCGATGAGGGATTGGAGAGCATCGAGGGCCGCTTCTTCATCGCGGCCTTCAATTTCAAGATCGAGAGTGGTGCCCTTGCCGGCAGCCAGCATCATGACGGACATGATACTTTTACCATCGACCAGTTGACCGTCCTGGCCAGCCTGGATGGAACTGGAAAAAGAGGAGGTGCAGGCAACGAACTTGGCTGCTGCACGGGCGTGCAAACCAAGCTTGTTGATAATTTTTACCTGGGTCCGGATCACACGCCTGCCTATCTACTGTAGTTCCCTGTGCCGTACATGTATCGCCGTGTACTGCTTCCGGTAATGCTGGAACAGGCGGTCGGCCAAGTATACTGAACGATGTTGCCCTCCGGTACAACCCAGCGCCAGCGTCATGTAGCTGCGATTGCCCTCCCGGTAGCGTGGTAGCCAGTTATCCAGGTAGTGGCAGAGATCGTTATACAGTTCGGTGGTCATCGGTTGGTTTTCAAGAAATTCCTGTACTTCCGGATCCAGGCCGGTTTTGAGGCGTAACTCTTTCACCCAGTGGGGATTGGGTAACATCCTGACATCGAACACCAGGTCTGCATCAGCAGGGACGCCGCGTTTGAAGCCGAAAGATTGCACCAGGATCGACATACTGCCGGCGGTTGTTCCCAGCAAACGCTGTTTTATGGCATCGCGCAATTCATATAGCGTCATCCGGCTGGTATCAAGCACCAGGGTGGCGCTGCTGTAAATAGGTTCGAGAAGCTCGCGCTCCCGGACGATGGCATCTGCCAGCGGTATGGTGTCGGTGCTCAAGGGGTGCCGGCGGCGGGTTTCACCAAAGCGCTGGATCAGGGTGTTCTCCTGGGCGTCCAGGAACAGTACCTGGCAATCCAGCGAGGAGGGCAGCGAATCGAGAATGGCCTGGAAGTCTCCCAGGTCTTTCCAGGCGTTGCGAGCATCGATACCCACTGCAAGGCCCTGGAACAGGTCGAATTGATTGCTACTGGTTTTCTCTACTAGGGATGGCAGCAGCGACAGAGGAAGGTTATCGATACAATAAAAACCCTCATCCTCCAATTGGTTAAGGGCGGTACTTTTTCCAGAGCCGGAGCGTCCGCTTATGATGATTAATCGCATTGGTTCATCAGTTAGCTATGACTGCCGCAGGCGAGATCGTACAGTGCGAGGCTGTCCTGGGCTGCGCGCAAGCGCTTGCAGAAATCCGGCTGGCTGAACATACGCGCGATATCGGCGAGGATATCCAGGTGCTGCTGGTGCGCTTCACCGGGCACCAACAGGACGAACAGCAGGTCTACTGGCACATCGTCCGGGGCATCGAAAGCGATAGGGTCTTCCAGGGTGATCAGTGTACCCAGTGGCTGGGTGCAATGCTCCACCCGACAGTGGGGGATGGCAATACCCTGGCCGAGCCCGGTGCTACCCAGTTTTTCCCTGGCAATCAGCTGATCCAGGACCTCATCGTAGGCCAGTGATAACTGATCATTACTGACTATCCTGGCGATGGTCTCAAACAGTCTTTTTTTACTGGTGCCGGGGGTGAGACAGACTGTGCGCCCCGGCGTCAGTATCTTGCTTAGCTCGTGCATGGGTCGGGAATCAGTGTCCCCTGTGCTTTTGCTTGTGTTTAATCAGCTGTCGATCCAGCTTGTCGGCGAGGGCATCAATGGCGGCGTACATGTCTTCTGAGTCCGCGTGGGCGAATAAATCTGCACCGGCGATATGGACTGTCGCTTCGGCTTTTTGCACCATTTTTTCTACAGTGAGGATAACGTGGGTAGTAGTAATCTGGTCGTAATGGCGCTGCAGTCGCTCGAATTTGCTTTCTACATATTCCTTTAAAGGAACGGAGACTTCGAGATGGTGCCCAGTGATGTTGAGTTGCATATATAACTCCCTTTGCCTGGTTGGGTTTAAACTAACCTTTTGCGCTCGTTGGATGGTGGTATAAAAAGTGTATCCCGGTATTTGGCGATGGTGCGCCGGGCTACCTTAATGCCCTGTTCCTCCAATATTATAGTGATTTTATTATCGCTCAGTGGCTTGCGCGGGTTTTCCGCTGCCACCAGTTTCTTGATGAGTGCCCGAATCGCGGTAGATGAGCACTCGCCGCCAGCTGCGGTTGCAACATGACTGGAGAAAAAGTACTTCAGTTCAAAGATACCACGCGGCGTATGCATGTACTTGTTGGTGGTAGCCCGGGAGATGGTGGATTCGTGCATCTCTATCGATTCTGCGATGTCGTGTAATACCAGTGGTTTCATTGCCTCCGCACCGTATTCGAGGAAATTGCGCTGGTGCTCGACAATTTTACTGGCGACTTTCATCAAGGTTTCGTTGCGGCTGTGCAGGCTCTTCAGGAACCAGCGAGCCTCCTGCAGGTTATCCCGCAAGAAGTTGTTATCTGCGGTGCTGTCAGCGCGTTTGATCAGGCTGGCGTAACCGTTGTTGATCTGTAAGCGCGGGGCAATGTCCGGGTTAAGTTCCACCACCCAGTAGCCATTCTTCTTGCTGACAAAAACATCCGGCACGATATATTCAATTTCATCGGGCACCGCTGTTTGGCCGGGGTTGGGGTCCAGGCTCTGGATCAGGGCAAGTACTTCCTTCAATTCGTGCTCTTTCAGCTTGGTGCGCCGCAGAATCTGGCTGTAGTCACTACTGGCCAGTTGGCTGATATGCCGGCTGATAACTATTTTGGCCTGCTCCAGCCAAGGGGTGGTGGCGGGCAGTTGCTCCAGTTGCACCTCCAGGCATTCCTGCAGGTCGCGGGTGCAGACACCGGCGGGTTCAAACTGTTGCAGGCGGTGCAGTACAGCCACTACCTCATCAAGATCAATGTCCATGTCCCGGGACTCCATATCCCGGGACAACGACTCGTGCAGGTCCTCCAGGTCAACTTCAAGGCGTCCATTGGAGTCGGTGGCGTCAATAATAGACAGGGCGATCAGCCGGTCCGTATCGGAAAGGCGGGTGAGGCCAAGTTGCCACAGCAGCTGCTCGCGCAATGATTCGCTGGTCGCATTGCGGGAGTCGATGTCGTTTTCTGCCTGGTCAGCAGGCGCCGGTGGCGGTGCGGAGGCGGAGGGCAGCAGATCTTCCCACTGGGTATCAACGGGCAGTTCCTCGGGGAGGTTATTGCCCGCAGGGCTGGACTCCCAGTCCATCCCATCTCCCGTACCATCCGTGGCGGTTTGTTCAATATTCTGTAACAGGCCGTCAGAGGCAATGGAATCTGCGTCCAGGTTTTCTTCTTGCGACTCCGCCGCGCTATCGAAATCATCTCCTTCGGAGACTTCGAGCAATGGATTGCTGTCCAGGGCTTCCTGGATTTCCTGCTGGAGGTCCATGGTGGATAACTGCAATAACCTGATGGCCTGCTGCAGCTGAGGAGTCATCGTCAGCTGTTGGCCCAGTTTTAGTTGCAGTGATTGCTTCATCAAAAAGCCCAGAGCTCTCGCTCTTGCCAGTTCCCTGTAAGAGAGTAATTAGTGCCAGTTTAGCCCTCGCAGGACAATTCTTGCAACAGCTTGGCGCGAAAATTGCTAGGGACTTCAAATTATCGAAGTTTTACGGAGAAAATTGGGGGTATTTGCGGCACAAATCGGCCTTTTTTTTGGCTTTTGGGGCCGAAAATCACATGCGGAACTGCTCTCCAAGGTACACCTGGCGCACATGCTCGTTGTTTAGTACGTCCTCTGTGGTGCCTGAGGCGATTATGTGACCTTCGCCTACGATATAGGCCTTTTCGCAGATATCCAGAGTATCCCTGACGTTATGATCTGTGATCAGGATGCCAATCCCGCGATCGCGCAAATGATTGATGATCTGTTTGATGTCGCTGACCGAGATCGGGTCAACCCCTGCGAAAGGCTCGTCCAGGAGGATGAAATCCGGCTCGGTGGCCAGTGCCCTGGCGATTTCAATCCTGCGGCGTTCACCGCCGGAGAGCGACTGGCCGAGGCTTTCGCGCAGGTGCTGTACGTGAAATTCCTCCAGCAGCTCGTCACGGCGTTCCAAACGCTGCTTTTTGCTGAGGTCGGAGCGGGTTTCCAGAATTGCCATGATGTTGTCGCCAACACTCAGCTTACGGAATATGGAGGCTTCCTGCGGCAGGTAGCCGATACCACAGCGGGCCCGCTCGTGCATGGTACGCGCAGTAATATCCTGTCCATTGATGGTGATCTCGCCGCGATCCGCCGGAATGATACCGATGATCATATAGAAGCAGGTTGTCTTGCCGGCGCCATTAGGCCCCAGCAGGCCAACGACCTGGCCGCTTTCCAGCTCCAGGGAGACATCCTGTATCACGTCCCGGCCGCGATAGGATTTGGCCAGGTTACTTGCTTTCAGTTGTGCCACTGGTGCTCTCTTTCTCTTGGTTTTCAGACGGGGCGGCTGCCTCTTGCGGCTCGACGGGCGCGTCTGTGGATGGGGTGTCTGCCGCTATCGTACTGTCTTCGAGTACCTCTGGCGAAGGGGTGGTTTCCTCAGTATCGGCGGGCGCTGCTTCCTTCTGCGCGCTTGTTGGTTGGATGACCACCACGACCTGCTCGCTTTTTTCCGACTTACCGGACTCCGCCTTGATCAGTTGTTTGGCAATAAAATAATCGATTGATTCCCCGGTGACCAGGTCACCGGCCTGCTCGATGCGGGCATTGTCCTGCAGGTGCACCACTTCCTTGGTACGCAGATAAGTGATAACAAGGGCATGCGCATGCACCAGGCTTTCGCCAGCTTCCGGCTGCTGGCGCATTTTGGCTGGATTGCCCTGTGCCACAATTTTGTCGGCGTCATCGTCAATCTGGTAAATGGTCAGTTTGTCTGCTTCCAATTCCATGCTGCCCTGGCTCATTCGTACATTGCCGGTGTACACGGTGATGCCCTGTTTTTCATCCCGCAGGGCTTTGTCTGCGGCAATGTGGATGGGCTGGTCACGGTCATCTGGCAATGCCTGGGCGGAGAGGGCGGGCAGCATTAGCAGCAGCAACAGGACGCAGGCCCTCGCTAGAGTATGCCCGGCTTTTAGGTCAGAGCGGTGGCGGGACATAGAGATTCTCCACTATAAGTTCAGATAGGTTGCGGCCACTGACCCAGTCCGCCGCTTCGCGCCCGGTTATGATAGCTACTTGGACACCGGCTTTTTGTAACAGTTTTATGCCCAGGCCATCTTTGATACTGAAAGCCTTCAATTCGTCGCCGGTGTTGCTGTAGTACATCCGTCCTTCAGCACGCCATCGACATCAAGGGCCAGCAGGCGAACATCGGCCGCGCGATTTTCCAAGGAGGTCATTGAGAACTATCCCGTTTCAGGCGATTCCTGCATGGAGCAGGTCTATCAGGTGAATGACGCCGGTTATGCTGTCTTTGTCGTCGAGCACAACCAGCGAGCTTATCTCGTTTTCTTCCATGATGCGCAGTGCCTCGGCGGCCAGGGTATCAACATAGACGTTTTTGGCGCCCTTGCTCATGAGCTGGCCAATGGGTGTGGTGTTTATATCGGTGCGACCGTCGATCGCCCGGCGCAGGTCGCCATCGGTGAAAATACCCGCCAGTTGGCCGTCCTCACCCAGTACGGTGGTCATGCCAAGGCCCTTGTTGCTTATTTCAAGCAGGGCTTCAGACAGCATTACGTCTGCTGTAACAGTGGGAATGGCGCTGCCGGAGCGCATGGCGTCTTGTACCTTCAGTAGCAGTTTCCTACCCAGCGTGCCGCCGGGGTGGGAGAAGGCAAAGTCATCGGCGGTGAAACCACGCGCTTCCAGCAGCGCGATGGCCAGTGCATCGCCCATTACCAGTGCGGTAGTGGTGCTGGAGGTGGGTGCCAGGTCCAGCGGGCAGGCCTCGGTTTCTACGCCAGTGTCCAGGTGTACATCGGAGGCCTTGGCCAGGGTCGACTCCTCGTTGCCGGTCATGCTGACCAGTGGTATACCGAGTCGTTTGAGTAGAGGGAGCAGGGTAATGATTTCCGTCACACCGCCGCTATTGGACAGGGCGATCACCGCGTCGGCGGCGGTAATCATCCCCATGTCGCCGTGACTGGCTTCCCCCGGGTGAACAAAAAACGCTGGAGAACCTGTGCTGGCCAGGGTCGCAGCGATCTTGCGGGCGATATGGCCCGATTTGCCCATGCCGGTGACAATGATTCGCCCCTCAACCTGTAACAGCAACTCACAAGCCTTGTTGAAGTCAGCCCCGATACGCTGCTCCAGCGCAGATACGGCGGCGGCCTCCATGCGGATCGTCCGCTGTGCTGAGGTGGAGAAACTGTTGGAGCTCTGCTCCGGCATAATACGTTCCTTGTCCTACAGGGTGAGATGGAGCAAATAATAGTACAGCGCGTAGAAAGACACTAATATTGTGCCCAGAATCCGTCCGAGGTAGGCGTGCCCTGGAGAGGACTTACTGCGTTTGCGGCTGACATAGATGGCAACGATCAGAAACAGCGTCAGGAATGTCATGGTGGCGTAGTCGCGGGAGATGATGGCGGGCTCCAGTGTCTGTGTAGCGACAATACCTGGAATGGACATCACCGCCAGCAGGTTAAACAGGTTCGAGCCAATGATGTTGCCCAGGGCAATCTCGGTATGCCCGCGCATAGCACTGGCAATGGTGGCCGCCAGTTCAGGCAGGCTGGTGCCGATCGCCACGATGGTAAGCCCTATGACCAGCTCGGATACTCCCAGTTCCTTCGCCGCGTGCACAGCACCCCACACCAGCATCTTGGAGCTGACTATCAGCAGCACCAGCCCTATAAAAAAAGTAATCCAGGCTCGCAGTGGCGCCAGGTCGTGTGCGGGCTCATCGACTGCTTCAGCGACCAGTTCCGGGCTGCGGAACTGGCTGCGTAGCAGTTGTGCGGCGATAACGATCAGCACGGCGACCATCAGCCAACCGTCCCGCGCGGAGAGTATGCCATCCATGATCAGCCACCCAACACCCAGGGTTGTTACCAGCAGGACAGGAACTTCGCGCTTCATGCATTTTTCCTGAACCATCAGCGGTGCGACGAGGACAGTTACCCCCAGCACCAGTGCGATATTGGCAATGTTGGAGCCTATTGCGTTGCCGATTGCCAATGTTCCCGCGCCGGACGTGGAGGCGGTCAGGGACACCAGGATTTCCGGCGCCGAGGTGCCCAGTGAAACGATAGTCAGGCCGATAATAATAGGCGACATGCCCATGTTATGAGCAATGGAAGCAGCGCCGTCCACGAACAGGTCGGCGCTCCAGATCAACATAATAAAGCCGAACAGGATGGTTGCGGCGGCGAACAGCATATGTGTGAATTTCCTGTTAAAGTATGCGCCTCGCAGGGCAGTGGCACTGCGTAGGCAAGTCTGTTGTCATATTCAGGTGACGGCAACTGCTACCGAGGTGACTAGTATCGCCTGTGTGCAGGGGCGGATTATACAGGGCATTGCCAGTCTGGGTAGTGGCAAATTTGAGTTATGGAGGGCATGAATGTCTAATCGCTTAAGCGCAGTATGGGTGGCCGCAATAGGGTTACTGGCCGCGTCGGTTATGGCGCAGCCGGAGGTGCAGGACACAGCAGCATACGACCTGGTGGAGGCGACTACGGTGCAAGTGATGGAAGTTGTCCTGGCGGCCGAGGAATATGTCGAAGATGAGCCCGAGCGCTATTACGACCAGGTACAGGGCCTGCTCGATCCCCTGATAGATTATCGCGGCTTTACCAGACAGGTAATGGGCCCCTATGCCAGTTCCAAGCGGTATCGCTCCCTCGACGAGGCCGGAAGGAAGCAGTTGCGTGAGCAGCTGGATCGCTTTACCCAAGTGATGCGCCTGAGTCTGGTGAGGACTTACAGCAAGGGGCTGCTGGCCTTTGGCAGCGCACGCATCGAAGTTGAAGCGCCCGAGGCACAGGAACCCGCTGACTCACGGGTATCCGTAAAGCAATTGATCTACACCGATGATAAGGAGCCCTATGTGGTGCTCTACCAAATGGGCCAGGGTAAAACCGGGGACTGGATGTTGCGCAACGTCATCATTGAAAGCGTTAACCTCGGGGAAATATACCGGGACCAGTTCCTGGCGTCCGCCCGCAAGCAGGACGGCGATCTCGATGCTGTGATCGATAGCTGGACTACCGTCACGGTTGATGTAGATAGCTGATCTCACCCCAGGCGCCATTGCCAGCGGTCGCTATCTGGCGCCTTTTCTCCTAGAATGCGGTTTTTTCAGCCATTGGGCGTGGCATCTTGGCGCGCGCCTGGCTATTGCAATACACAGCCTGTCAGGCATCAGGGGAGAAATACATGGACGCAGCCACAGTCAAAACTCTGTTGGAGAGCCACATGCAGGATTGTGAATTTCATGTCCAGGGAGAGGGCAGCCACTACGACATTGAGGCGATTGGTAGTGTTTTCGATGGACTGCGTCCTGTTAAGAAACAGCAGCTGGTCTATGCGGCCCTTAGCGACAATATAGCTGACGGGAGTATTCACG
>CBDTVJ010000109.1:0-10009 GCA_965363655.1 uncultured Halieaceae bacterium
CTCGCCCCCTCGACCTCCTCCTCTACAGGATCAGGAATAAGAACACGCCTCATGCCATTAGCTTCGACAAACAACAACTGCCGACCCCGCTGTACTTCCAGGTACCAGCCCGGTTCGTTGCCCACGGCTCGAAAATCGACACCCCGACGCCGCGCATCCTCCCAGGGCACCCGTTGTGGCGATAATTGGCACTCAGAATAAAGTTGCCCATCCACAGCCAGGGACGCCTGGTCCCCCTTCGACCAGAACATCGTATCCCCTTCTTCATAACGCACCCCGGACGCGACCCGCACCTGGGACAGAATCACATATCGGTCTTCCAACCACAGCGCCATCTCGCCGGGTCCCAGGCGAGCAATAAAATCATAGCCAACACATTCGTAGACCATGGTCTTTGCCAGTGGCCGTAGATCCTGGTTGAAACCGGCAGTTGCCGGAGCAGCACCCTTATCGCCACCACCCCAACTACAGCCGGCCAGTGCCGCACACAACAACAGACAGCCTATTCGGCTCATACAGCGTTACCTCATTTAAATGAGCGGCCGCTCGCGGCGCTACCATCATGCCGTGGGTAACAACGGCAGCACGATCATACGCACTGCGAGCAATGTTACCAACCAGCGAAACCAACGATGGAAATCAATCTGCGGTACGTGTCCGCGTAACCGGGTGCCGACCCAGGAACCACAGATCCCGGCAACTATCATCGCGCTCAACAGCTGCCACCAATGTGCAAAACTGAAGCCAATAACAACAAAGGCAAGGAGCCGCAGAGCGTGGTTTAAAGTCATAGTTACAGCTGTATTGACCACCAGCCAGTCTCGCCCTGTATTGCGCTGCAGTAACACTGCAGACCCTAGAGGACCGGTGGCGCCCGCCAGCATGCCCAATCCGGTCTGGTAGAATCCCAGCAATACCAGCGGCAACTGCCCACTGCCGCGCACAGCAGGGATACGCACCCAGGTAAAAACCAGTATGAGTAGCCCGATGACAGCCGGTAACCAATGCAGATCGAGACTCTGGTAAACCTCCGCCCCCAGCCAGGCACCGGCAATCGCTCCAACCGCTACGGCAGGAATGATTGTGGGGTCAATATCACGCCAGCCAAAGGCTGCTCGCGACAAATTGCTCATCAATTGAGTCGCCGCATGCAGCGGCAGGATCACAGCCGCAGGCACCAGGCCGGGCATCAGGGTAATCAACAAAATACCGCCTCCCATACCGATGACTGCCGCCAGGCATGAGGAGAAAAACACAATCGGCACCAGCAGAAATTCGCTCAAGCTGCACTCCCGGCAAAACGTCCCAAGCCAGCAATTTACCTGGAAGCAAAGCAAGTCTACACTAGATGTCCAGCGCCCAGGACTACAACAGGAGCCACAAGCGATGAGCAGTCCGGTAGCAGTACACGAGCAGGTCGCCCCCGGCTGGTTTGGTGCCGACCCCACCAGCATCGACATGAAACCCGATCCTCATGGCTACTACAGGACACTGAGGGAGACCCAGCCGGTTAATCTCACGCCCTTGGGAGATTGGCGCTTATCCCGATATAGCGATGTGCAGAAGTTACTTAAGCACAGCCACAGCGGCATGCGAGACATGGATGGGCTGATTCCAGGGGAAACAAGAGCGGAGACAGCAGCGTCCAAGTTTATGTTACGTGCGGACCCACCGGATCACGACCGCTTACGCAACCTGGTCAGCAAAGCATTTACGCCCCGCTCCCTCAACGCTATGCGTCCCGTCATAGAACCGCTGGTCATCGGCGAGCTGGAACGCGTGGCGGTCGCCGGGGAGATGGATCTGGTCGCGGACCTGGCACTGGCTGTGCCGGCAGCGTCCATGTGCGCCATGCTCGGCGTTCCCTTTGAAGATCGCCACAAACTTACCGAGCTGGTGTCACTGGTCACTTACCGCCTGGCCAAACAAGCCTACCCGGAATTGCAGCAGCGCTCTGAAGCGGCCATCATGGAACTGGCCGAATACATGCTGCGCTTGATAGAAGAACGGCGTACGACACCGTCAGAAGACATTCTCGGCCAACTGGTAGCCGCCGAGGAATTGGGCGACAGTCTCAGCACCGATGAATTACTGCAGCAGAGCATAGGCCTGCTGGTGGCCGGACTGGAGACTACCACCGGGCTCATCGCCAATGGCATGGTGTGCTTTTCAAGGTATCCCGGGGAGTTCGAGAAACTGGCGACTAACCCGGCCCTGGCAGGTTCAGCGGTGGAAGAGAGTTTACGCTTTGAGCCCTCGGTGCCCATCACTAGACGTGTGCTGTGGGAGGACACAGAATTCAGCGGCATTACCATACCGGCGAATTCCATTGTCTACGCCATCCTCATTGGAGCCAATCGGGACCCGCAGTATTTTACTGATCCCGACCGCTTTGATATCACCCGCAAGGAAGCCAAACACTGTTCCTTTGGCGGTGGCATCCACTTCTGCCTCGGGTCCCACCTCGCGCGCATGAATGCGCAGATCGCGTTCACCGAGATGGCCAGTCGCTTCACCGCAATAGAGGTGAACGAGGCAGACATCGAGTGGGCCCCTTCCCTGTTCAGGATTCCGGGGAAAATACCAGCACGCTTGCAACTCCGCTAACCCATTGGGTAGTTAATCTCCCGCGATACGGCGTTTATCCGCTGCAGCGTTTCGGGCGTGAGCGTAACGTCCGCAGCGGCCAGTAGTTCCGGTACCTGCTCCGCAGTTGTCGCCCCCACGATGGTGGATGCAACAAAGTCGTGCTGCTTGCTCCATGCGATAGCCATTGTTACCACCGACATGCCCAGGTCCGCTGCAATCTCTTGGAAGCGTGCGGTGGATGCCAGGCTTTTGTCATTCACGAAACGCCTGAGCATGGACTGCTGCCGGTCCGGTGCATGTTGGTAAATGGAGAAACGCGCGCCTTCGGGGAAGGCTCCGCCGTTGTACTTGCCGCTGAGAACACCGCCTCCTAGCGGTGAATAGGGAATGAGGCTAACTTTTTCCTGGCGACAGGCCTGTGCCAGCTCATCCTCAAAGCGCCGATTATTGAGGCTGAAATTGTTCTGGATGGTGTCATAACGGGCCAGCCCATGGGCATCGGACGCCCACAAACTTTTGGTAAGGCCCCAGGTTGACTCGTTACTACAACCGAGAATGCGCACTTTGCCCGAGCGCACCAGTTCATCCAGGGCCAGCATGGTCTCCTCCTGGGGAAAGTCCCAATCCGGCCAGTGCGTCTGGTAGAGATCGATGTAGTCCGTATCGAGCCGCCTGAGGCTAGCCTCTACCGCACGCATGATATGGTGACGGTCCAGGCCAGTCTTGGCGCCGCGCAGGGGCGCTTCAATCCAGCCGTGACTGGGCCCGGCCACCTTGGAGGCAATAATCAATGAATCCCTGTCCTTGGTCTTCATCCAGCGGCCCACGATTTCCTCAGTGGCTCCGACGTATTTTATGTCCGGGGGAACCGGGTACATTTCCGCGGTGTCATAAAAATCAACGCCCGCTTCATAGGCCATGTCCATAATGCGAAAAGAGGTCTTTTCATCCGCCTGGTTGCCAAATGTCATGGTTCCCATACAAATATCTGAAACTACAATGGAACTCTGGCCCAATCGATTGCTGTGCATACTCCACCCTTAGTGTCGCGACTATTGAAAATTTGCGTCTAACTATAGTCGGGAGCAGTGTAATTGCATAGTTACAGTCAAAAGACAGTGGATTAAACTCCCAGTGATGCGCACCTTCCGCCCTATTGCTTATTTCTTGCTCATTGTCCTGCTATGCCTGATAGCTGCCGGGGTATACATCTACCCCAGACTGCCGGCCATCGCGGTGCAACAGGCAGAGGACTTGCTGGCTGAGTACGGCGTTCAGTCCATTGAACTGGAAGCCCCCGTAGTAGCCGCCAAACGACTGCAACTGGACAAGCTCGGCTTGCGCGGGGAATTGGATGGTGTGGCTTTTTCAGCCACTCTGGGGGCTGTAGACCTGCATTACAATTGGCGCCTGCTGCTGGAGGGGCGCTTCGGGGAACTGATTCTGGATGAGTTGGAGCTGGTAGTTGAGCAGCTACCCGCAAGCAGCGAGCCATCAAACACAGCGCTCATCATTGACCAGATACTTCCACATTCACTGTTATCTCAAATCCCGCTGCAGTCTATTGAGATCAGACACCTTGCAGTGGAGTACCGCGCGTCCGAACTAATGCCTGTTAAGGCCGTCGGCACCCTAAGCTTGTTAGCCGGGAAGATGGACCTGCAACTATCCAGTCTATACCTGGATAGTCACATCGATGCCCGCCTGCAAACGGGCGATGATACCTCACCTCTTTCCCTGGATCTGCAGGTCTCACATGGCGGCGGCAACCTGGCCGGCCTGGATGCACAGTTACAGCGCAAATCCGCAGACCACTGGCAATGGGACCTTGAGGGGACCCTGGATTGGGCGACACTTCTTGCCTGGGCACGAGAGCCTGCCCTGGAAGTCCTACCCATAGACATGTCATCGCTTGCAGCGCTCACCTTGCAAGGCAGCAGCGCCTTCGAGGCTGTACTGCAACATCCCAACACCCTACACACCTCGGCCACGGCGGACGTCCGGCCACTGGAGCAACTGGACGCCAGGCTACACCTGGAAAATGTGCTGTCTGATCTCGACTACCCGCCACTTGTCGATACCCTGAGTGGCGAATTGCACGCCGTACTGTCGCTTGAGGATAGACGGTGGTCAATGGCTGTCGAAACACTCAATCTTTCGGGGGCTCTCTACTCCGGGCAGCTACCACTAGCGCCGGAGTCTCGCCAATGGCTGGGCTGGCAGGAGTTGGTGCCAATAAGCCTCAGCAGCATCAAAAACATCAAGGCAAGCTCTGATGAGAACGGCGACTGGTCTGCACAACTGCAAGACATCGTACTCACCCTGGGTGACGCAAAAAGCCAATTGCTGGTAACAGGGCTGCAACTGGACGCGGCACTTGAAACTGCTGCACAGGGAAACCTCAGTGCCGACCTGACTGCCAGCCTGGCGACCCGTTTACGCAAGACACAACTGCCGCAGATGGAACTCGTGTTCCAGCACCAGGGGCCGCCGGAGCAGGGAAAACTCAAGCTGCAACTTGTCGATACCGCCGAGAGTATGCGCCTGCTCATCGATGGGTCAGGCAACCTGAAAACCGGCCGCGGTCATTATTCAGTCACGGCATCCAGCCTGGATCTACCCTACGCCAGTAGCACCATTATTCCTCTACTGGAAAAATTCGACCTGCTGGAACAGGAAATGGAGGTCTTCAGCGGCAGCTTCAAGCTGCACAGTATCATTGAGTCCAAGGGCTTTAGCACCGCTGAATGGCAGGTAAAATCGAGTTTTATCGGCCGGGACATTTCAGGCAGCCTCGACGAATACCGGTTCACCGGAATGTCACTGACCGCCAACTGGCAGGGCGTGGAACAATGGAAAACACTTGCGCCCGTCGAATTCGAAGTTGCCAACCTGAATGTCGGCTTTGATATTTCAGGCCTGCGGGCCACTGTAAGCCTGCCACGTCCGACAGCACCGGCGCAGCCGGTCGTCAGTATCGATAACTTTACAGCGAATATCTTTGGTGGCCGCGTTTATCTACCGCAGCCCCAGACCTGGGACTTCTCGTCACCCGAAAACCACCTGACACTGAAGGCAGACCAATGGCAACTGGCCGAACTGGTAGCACTGCAGCAGGACCAGCAGATCGATGCGCAGGGCAAGCTCGAGGGCGAGTTACCCCTGACACTCCGCGACGGGCGTATTATTATTGAAAAGGGCTACCTCAAGGCGAGGGCGCCAGGCGGGAATATTCGCTATACACCCAACGAGGCCAGTGAAGCGCTGGCCAAGAGCAGCCCGGAATTGGGCATGGCTATGGAGCTGCTGCGAGACTTTCGCTATGAAGTATTAAGCAGCAACGTCGAACTCGACGAGGCCGGCAACCTGCTTCTCGGACTGTCATTGGGCGGTCGCAATCCCAGCCAATACGATGGGCGCCAGGTAAATTTCAACATCAAGCTGGAACAAAACCTGGACCCTCTATTACAAAGTCTACGGCTAAGTGATACCTTGGTGGAGAAAATCGAGGAGCGGCTGCAGTGAACTTATCATCCGTTTTCCGTTCAAAGCTAACACGTATGCCCAAAGGAATACCCATGAGAATACTCGCGTGTTCGTGCCTGCTATTAATGACCGTAGCCTGTACCCCCACGGTGACCGTAAAAGCACCCGAAGAGCCCATCACCATCAACCTGAACGTTAAGATCGAGCACGAAATACGGGTTAAAGTGGATAAAGAACTGGACGACCTGTTTACCGAAGACAGCGAACTTTTTTAGGAGAGTAACAACATGCCATTCAAGAAATCTTCCCTGGCCGCCCTGGCACTCATATTAATCACAGCATTTCCGGCATTTGCCCTGGATCTGGACGCCGCGAAATCCGGTGGCCTGGTGGGCGAAACCAACAGCGGTTACCTTGCTGCCATCAAGCCCTCATCAGAGGTAGATAAACTGGTAGCTAGCATCAATGGCAAGCGTAAGGCGCATTACCAAAAAATCGCTGACAAGAATAGCATCAGCCTACAGGCCGTTGAAGTTCGCGCCGGCAAGAAGGCCATAGAGAAAACAGTCCCCGGGCAGTTTGTAAACACCGGTGCCGGTTGGGAGAAAAAGTAGCCGGAGCTCTTCCAGCTATTCATCCAGGGAAGGGCTAGATAACGCCCTTCTCCTTTGCCATATCCAGCGCCAGGTCCTCGATCATATCTTCCTGGCCGCCAACCGTTCTGCGCCGACCCAGCTCCACCAGGATATCGCGACTGGACAAGCCATACTTTGCCGCGCTGCGCTTGGCGAACAGCAGGAAGGATGAGTATACCCCCGCGTAACCCAGCGTGAGTGCATCGCGATCGATACGCACCATGTGATCCATCATCGGTACGATCAGGTCTTCCGCAATATCCATGGCCTTGAAAAGATCAACGCCAGTTTCCACACCCATGCGCTCACAAACTGCCAGGAAAACTTCCAGCGGTGTGTTGCCTGCGCCAGCGCCCAGGCCGGCCAGGGAGCCGTCGATCCGGTTCGCGCCTGCCTCTACCGCTGCCAGTGAATTGGCGATACCCATGGCCATATTGTGATGCCCGTGGAAGCCCAGCTCAGTTTCCGGCCGCAGTTCCGCCCTGGCCAAAGCCACTCGCGAGGTGACATGGTCTGGCAGCATATAGCCGGCGGAATCCGTGATGTAAACGCAGTTGGCGCCAAAATCCTCCATCATCTTCAGCTGCACCACCAACTCTTCCGCCTCAATCATGTGGGCCATCATGAGAAAACCGACGATATCAAGGTTGTCGTAGCTGGTCGCCATGGTCAGGTGCTGCTCCGAGACATCCGCCTCGGTACAATGGGTGGCCACACGGATAGTGGAAATTCCGCAGTCGACTGCCATCTTGAGGTGATCCACCGTACCGATACCCGGTAACAACAGCGCAGATACCTTGGCGTTTTTCATTTCCTTACACACAGCACTGAGGTACTCCTCGTCACTGGCGGCAGGGAAACCATAGTTGACTGAAGCACCCCCCAGTCCGTCGCCGTGAGTAACCTCAATCATGGGTATGCCAGCGTCATCCATGGCCTTGGCAATCGTCACCATTTCTGTAACGGTGATCTGGTGCTGCTTGGGGTGCATCCCGTCCCGCAGGCACATATCGTGCACGGTGATTTTCTTTCCTTTCAGGTCCATTGTCTTAATCTCTCGTATTCGATATCGCTAATTTCAGGCCGCAGTGGGAACAAACTTCCCCGACAAGATCTCCTCGGCATACATTTCCGCGGTACGCAGTCCGGCTGCTGTCATAATGTCCAGGTTGCCGGCGTATTTGGGCAGGAAGTCACCCAGCCCTTCGACTTCCATATAGATGGAAACACGCTTGCCATCAAATACCGGGCCGTTTTTCAGGGTATAACCGGGCACATACTTTTGTACCTCGGCAACCATGTCGTGAACAGACTGGGTAATAGCTTCTTCATCCGGTTCATCTACTGTGAGGCAGTGCACCGTATCGCGCATAATCAGGGGAGGTTCGGCTGGATTAATAATAATGATAGCCTTGCCTCTGGCCGCGCCGCCGACTTTCTCAATGCCACTGGCAGTGGTACGCGTGAATTCATCAATATTTTTGCGCGTGCCTGGCCCTGCTGACTTACTGCTGACCGTAGCAACAATTTCCCCATAAGACACCGCCTGCACGCGACTCACCGCCGCCACCAGTGGAATAGTCGCCTGCCCGCCGCAGGTCACCATATTGACGTTCATCGCCCTGGCCTCCACCGCAGCAACCAGGTTGACCGGCGGCACACAGAATGGCCCGATTGCCGCAGGCGTCAAGTCGATCATAACGACGCCCTGTGCGTTGACCTTACGACTATTCTCTTCGTGAACATAGGCGGAGGTGGCGTCGAAGCAAATCTGCACCCCGTCTTCGCGCATGGTCGGCAACATGCCATCGACACCGTCGGCAGTGGTCTTGAGCCCCAGTTCCGCGGCTCTGGCCAGACCCGGGGAATCCGCTACCACACCCACCATCCAGAGAGGCTCGATGACATCACTGCGCATCGCTTTCATTAACAGGTCTGTCCCGATATTACCGGGGCCTATGATTGCCGCTTTTACCTTGTTACTCATCTCTATTCTCTTGTCTCTTCTCTTTTTTGCGAAATGCAATATTGTCGAACCTGGCAGTCACCCGAAAATTCCCGCCTGACTCACACGAAACGACAACTACAACCACCAATTCCGTCAATCTCCAGCGACATCGAATCTCCTGCGACCACAGGAATCAACGGCACCAGGGAGCCGGACAGAATAATTTCACCGGCCTTGAAAGGGATGCCAAATTCACCGAGAGTGTTTGCCAGCCAGGCGACTGCCGTCAGGGGATTTCCCTGCACGGCGCTGCCAAGTCCTTCTGAGTTGAACTCGCCATTTTTGTGGATCGTCATTTTCAGGCCCGGCAGATCAAAATCCCGGGGGTCAACTTCATTCTTACCCAACACATAGACCCCGCAGGATGCGTTGTCCGCCACGGTGTCCTGGATCTTGATATTCCAGTCATGAATCCTGGAATCAACGATTTCAAAACAGGGCATGATGGTCGCAGTAGCGTCCAACACATCCTGCTCGCTTACCCCGGGACCAACCAGGTCTTTCTTCAGGCGAAAAGCGATCTCTCCTTCGGCACGCGGTTGAATCATATTGCCGGCGATGGCGATATCGGCTCCGTCAGGATATTCCATGGCATTGGTCAGAAAACCAAAATCAGGCTGAAATACGCCCAGCATATCCTGTACCGGCTTACTGGTAACACCGATCTTCTTGCCAACGACACGCTCCCCGTCACGCTCCACCCGCAGGGAAACCATACGCAGGGAAATGTGATAAGCGTCCTCTATGGTGATAGCGCTTTCCCGCTCCGTGAGGGGCGCCACCGTCGACTGGCTACGCAGAGCCCCATAGAGCTCGTCTCCCAGTGAACTGATTCGGTCCTGTTCCATCATAAAACCCTGCACCTCTAGTGCGGTAGCTGCGTCATTCAGCCGCTGATTTTACACGCCTTTTGGATTTCACCAGTACAATATTTTGTTCGACCCCTATGAACTTCCCGGCCCTGCCATCACAGCGGTTCATTGATCTGAAACATCGCAGCGCATCTGCAACCATTCTATGCTGGACAAAGTTAATGCTTTTTGTGAAAGAGGATGTATTGATGCTGCAACGCATGCGTAAATGGTACCGTGGCCTGGCCTCAGGGCAGGCGGAGGTGGTCGGCCCCATACAGGCTGACCCAGACCAGCATTGGGATACGACGGTAGATGTCGCCGTAGTTGGTTTTGGCGGCGCAGGCGCCAGTGCCGCGATTGAAGCCTGCGACCGGGGCGCCAGTGTGGCAGTGCTTGAACGCTTCAACGGCGGGGGTTCCACTAAAATTAGTGGGGGT
>CBDTVJ010000110.1:0-10006 GCA_965363655.1 uncultured Halieaceae bacterium
CTGCTTGCGTTGCTCCCGTAGAAAGTTGTAGAGCGTGGGTGCGCCGGTATCACTGTGATCATCCGCAGCCAGCAAAAAGCTTCGCTCCCCGCCGGCGTTGCTGTATTCATCCCACAGCAGAATTGCACGCTCGTCTCCACGGGTTTGCCTGTCAAGTTGCGGGATCACCACTCGCTCAAATTCCAGCCCCTTGGCTTTATGCAGTGTCATCAGCTGCACCAGGCTGTCAGGGTCCCCGCCACTCATGTAACGCTGCTCGAGCTTTTGAGTCAGCCAATCGATCGCCAATCCAACACCTTCGATTTCAGCCTCCTCCAGTAATTGCAGGAAATTCTCCGCATCCTGCAACACCGTCGTATCACGAACGCAGTTCGGGCCACCAAGACCCAGCCATAGCTGTTCTACCAGGACCCGCAGACCCAGTCGGTCGCGTTTTGCCCTGGCCTTCCCCAGCGGCGCCAGTATGTGTAGCAGTCGATCTCGACCATCCTCACTGAGGGCATCCTGGCATTGCGGGTCATTCAGGGTATGCCAGAGCGGCGTGTACACCGGCTCTTCCCCGAAGGTAGCGATGGTCAACAGATCAGCCAGCGGCATGCCGCACCAGGGAGCGCGCAGCAGGGACATCCAGGCCAGCCGATCCGTGTCGCTGGCCAGCGCCCGGCACAAGGTGAGCATATCCACGACAACGGGTGACTGGGCCAGGCTGTCCAGGTCCTGGGCATTGTAGGCAATGTTCTTCGCTTTGAGCCCGGCGATAACGGCTTGCAAATGGCTGCGACTGCGACCGAGAACGGCGACTGTGGCGCCCTCTGCAACCGACTGTGCGATATGCTCGCAGACAAAAGCGACCTCGCGTTCGCGTGCGCCATCGCCACAAAATGCATGCTGGGCAACTGCCGGGCTCATCACCTCGGGGCGTACTGCGGCAGCCGCGCTGTAGCTGACCTGTGAGCGATTAATATCGCTGCGTTGCGGGAAGGCCTGCACAAAGGTGTCATTTATCCAGTCAACCACTCCCGCATCAGAGCGGAAATTGCAGCGCAAGCTCAAATGAGTGAGCTCCACGCCATTGAACCCCTCGCGCTGGGCCTTGAGGAACAGCCCGACATTTGCGCCCCTGAAACCGTAGATGGACTGCATGCCATCACCGACGATCATCAGGGTCCGCGGATTGTCGGTGTGCAATGCGTTGTGTTCCCCCCAACCACGCGTGAGTTTGTGCAGCAGGTCAAACTGGTTGACTGCCGTATCCTGGAACTCATCTACCAGAATATGCTCGATGTTGTAATCGAGGCGCAGGGCCAGGTCGGTGGGCGTATCATCATCCCCCAACGCCAGTAACGCAGATTGCGCGATCTGGCTGTGGTCAACCACGCCGTTTTGTTCAAATACCAGTAACAACTGGGCAGCAAGTAGCGGCAATAAACGTGACAAATGCAAAACCAGCTGCCATGCAACGCTGCCCGGGGTAATTTCCGGTAGAAAACCAATGCCAGCCAGCGCTGCTTCCAGGCCTTCAATCTCACGTAACTCGGCAAGTACCTCCAGGAACCTCTCTTTGCGCTCCTTCGGCTCTCCCTTGTCGGCAGGAAAACCATCCCGTTTGGTAACCTGCTTGCGCCAGGTTCCGCCCTGGGTGAGCAGGAGATTCCTGAGGCTTCGCCACGCGGGCAGCGCGCCGGGCTCGCTTATCGGAAAGGCCTGTGGCTCAACCCGGCCAAGATTTTTGGCAGTAAACTGCAGGGCTTCCAAAAGCTCCGGGCGATATGGCGCCAGTAACAGTGCCAGCTCATCCAGCTGCCCCCGCACCACGGTTTCCACCGCATGAACCAGGTAATCCTCCGATTCCTCGGGTGCATGATGCACACCCACGTATCCGCGCCACTGTTCCCGGCGTGCCAGCATGGTGACCAGCAACTCCTGCAGGCGTTCCCAGTTGTTGTCAAAGTGCAACATCAGCGCCGACAAGTCTGCGGCAACCGGATGATCTTCCTCTACCTTGTGGAACACCGCCCTGACCGCCTCGGCGTAAAGCTCCCGGCCATCGTCCTGGACACTCGCCTGGCCACCCAATTGACTCAATATGGGCATCTGCCGCGTCAGGCCGGCACAGAAGCTGTCAATGGTCTTGATATTGAGGCGCGATATATCGCGCACCAGGTGCCAGTTACCCTTGTCATCTGCGGCCAGCGCCTGTTCCGCCAATTGTCGCGTCACCTGCTCATGTGCACTGGCACAGGGCGAACCCAAGCGGGCCGCCTGCAGGGCTGCAATAACTCGCTCGCGCATTTCTGCTGCCGCCTTGCGGGTAAAGGTAATGGCCAGCACTTGTTCCGGCCGCGCAACCCTCGACAACAGGCCGAGATAACGCTGAATCAGTAGTTCCGTCTTACCCGATCCGGCAGGCGCACTCACACAGAAGCTACCGTTGGGGTCTATCGCAGCCTCGCGTTCCATGACATCGACAACCACCGTCATGCTTCGGCCCCCTCTTCCATGGACCCAACTAACGCAATACGGCACAGGGGCTGTAGTCCACACCATGTGCAACTTGCCGGTGACAAGGGGTCGACCTGTGCTTCACCGTCGACGAAAGACTGGGCAATACGCTGCAGGCTCTCGCGCCAACGCTCGTTCAGTGTCGACCAGTCATGCGCATCCATCTTCGATTTTAGTGCCTTGGGGATATCTGTATTGATACCTTTTGCCGCCGCCACTTCCCCCAGGCCAACATAACAACAGTCCCGCGCACGGACCTGCGCAAAAGCCAGCGCCGCAGTGCTGTCGGGCGCGGCGATACCGTACAACAATAATTGCGGTTTCTGCGGGCGCTCACCCAGCCAATGCTGCACGCTGCTGCTACCGGATTTATAGTCTATGATCACGCGCTCACCGTCGGCCAGTTCGTCAATACGGTCCACGCGCAGTCGAATTTGCAGCTGGCATAGTTCGAGTGTCAATTCCTCCTCCCGGGCCAACACCACGAAACTACTGCGCTCCCGTTCAACCGCCAGCCACTCATGCAGTAGAGCTACCAGACGCTGTCCCTCCAGACGCCAGTAGGCCGCGCCCAGTCCGCGCCGTAATCTCGGACTGGCACTGTCTATTGCCGCGCGTACCGACCGCTCGACGATCTCCCCCTCAGCCTGCTTATCCAGGGTTAGCAGTGTCGATTGGTCGACAATCTCTCCCCACAGTGCAAACAGTGCGTTATGCAATAATGTCCCCCGATCAGCGGCAGATAGCGCAACGGTAAATTCAGACAGGGGCTGGACCCGCAAGCGGCGCCGTGCAAATGCCCGGAAGGGGCACTGCGATTGATCTTCCAACAAGCCACTGCCACCGCTGATATCCGACTGTCGGCGCAGATCCAGCGATGGCGCCTTACTGTCCTCAAACGCTTCCAGCTGACCCAGCGCACTGTGACTGGCCCAGTGATCGGGTATCGCTGGCGCCGCCGGCCACTCACTGGCTGCAAAGTTCGCCAGTAAGGGGCTGGGTAAATCGGGAATCCCATCAAGCTGGCGGCAATAGCTGGCGTGAAGAAACCGGGTATTACGCTCATATTGCTCGACCAGGGCCTCGCCAAAGGCCCACTCGCGTTCCGCTGTGGCGTGTGGCATCTGCAGGCGCGATTGCAAGGAAACGGGAATAAACGGGTTAGGCCGGGCCGGGGCTGGCCAACTGCCCGCCTGCATGCCGCACACCCACAATTGGTCAAAGGATAGGCCGGCGGCCTCCAGGGGACCCAGTACCTGCACGTTGCTGTCCACAGTCTGCGGCTGTGACACCTTGCGACTGCAGGTGTCGCGCAACAGCCCCAGCGCTTCACTGAAGTCCAGCGCCGGACACACCGCATCATAGGCCCTGAATTCATCCAGCGTGGCATACCATAATTCCACCTGCTGGTACTCAAGAGAATCCAGCGACCCGATGCCAGGCCAGCCCCACAGGGACAGCACCTGGCTGAACCGTTCGCTCCATTGCGAGGGCAGCCCTGCTCGTTTTAATTCGGGCAGGCGGAACATGGCCGCCAGATGCTGGCCCAGGGCAAGACCCTGTTGACCACCTCGCGTCATTTGCGATGCGTCATAACGCAGGTCGGCGACGTCGATCGTTGCACGCCCATCGTCATAGAGGCGGGACACAAGATTGTGCGCCAGGGGGCTTCCCGCATCGGGTAAGTCGAGAAAACGAGAATGCAGCAACGCCGCGACGACGGGTACGGCAACCTGTTTCATGCCCAGGCCAAGGACCGCCAGGGCATCACGCACCACAGGGGCATCACAGAGCGCTATGCCGGTGGAGAAGTTGACAGGCAGGCTATTGTAGTTGTCACCCAGGCAATCAAACTCCCGGCGCAGCAGATATTCCAGGGGCACCCGGTCGTTGGCCATGTCGCTCAGCACTATGCCGACAGTGGCGCCAGCTTGCTGCCGGTAAATTTCTGCCGCCCAGGCCGCCGCTCCCTCCAACTCCACCCGCTTGTCCGCAAAGGGATGTAATAATCGTTGGCCCGCAGCATCGCCTACCGGCAACTCGAGCACTTCAGTACAAAGCGCGTCCAATGCCGAGCGCAGTAACGGCGCGATTTCGCCACATTCTATTAGCGCCACGCGGGGCCGGGACAATAATCCTGCCACCCCGGCGAGCTGAGCCAGGCAATCAACGGCGCTCACTTGTCCTGCTGCAGCCAGGCGCTGGTCAAACAGACCCAACCAATCCAGAAACGTAGCGCAGTCCGGATCGAACTCAAATAGCTGACTTGTCGCGGGCTCAGCAGTATCAACCTGCCAGCGTTGCAGCGTATCCCGCGCCTGGCTGGCAATTTCCGCCGTGGTGGCCGGACGCAGCAAGTGGTAGTCGTCGGACTGGCTTTCACGGGTGCGGATAACCTGGCGCCAGGCTTCCCTCTCCTGAGCAGCACTCAGCTGCGTGAGGGGCTCTACCAGATCGAGTCGCACAGCATCATCCCATTGCGCCAGTAGCCAGCTTTCAACCGGGTACACCGCGGGTTGCGCCCAGGCAGTGTCACCGGCAGCGGCTCGACGAGAATCCCATTCAGACTTGATACGACGGGCCAGTCGATAGTTGGGAGTGAGCAGGATGTAACCCTGGCTTAGCAGGGCTTCAAGAGGCGCTATATCGTATAAGCTGTGGGGCAATCTGCACTCCCGGGATGAAGGTTCAGGGCCAGCAACGCCTACACAAACGTCCCGGACTACTATAAAATGCGCGCCCGGTTTACGTACTCAGGGGCACTATGGCCATCTGTGTGGTAGTTCGCGGGAAACAGGAATCACTTTATCAGGTAAATACCGATGAGCAACATCGAAGTACACAATGTCAATGTCGACTCCCAGAATATTCTGATTACGCCGGAACAGCTGAAGTCAGCCTTACCCTCTTCGGAGACCGCGCAAAGTACACTGGCCGATAGCCGTCGCGTCATTGAAAATATTCTGGACCGCAAGGATCAGCGGATTTTCGTGGTGGTCGGGCCCTGCTCTATCCACGATCCCGCCGCTGCCATGGATTATGCCCACCGCCTGAAGGCGCTGGCGGATGAACTGTCAGATACTCTCTATATCGTCATGCGCGTGTACTTTGAAAAACCCCGGACAACCGTAGGCTGGAAGGGCCTGGTGAACGACCCTCACCTGGACGACTCGTTCAAAATCGAGGAAGGCCTCCATATCGGGCGCAAGTTGCTGCTTGATATTCTCGAGCTGGGGTTACCTACCTCTACCGAGGCGCTGGACCCGATTTCTCCCCAGTACCTGCAGGACCTGATCACCTGGACGGCAATCGGCGCCAGGACCACCGAATCACAGACCCACCGGGAAATGGCCAGCGGGCTGTCCAGCGCAGTGGGCTTTAAAAACGGCACTGATGGCGGATTAACCGTGGCAACGAACGCCCTGAACTCAGTGGCCAAACCCCATCGATTTCTGGGTATCAACCGCCAGGGCCAGGTTTCGGTATTCACCACCAAGGGCAATCCCTACGGGCATATCGTGTTGCGCGGTGGTAGCGCCGGGCCCAACTACGACTCTGTGCACATCAAGCTCTGCGAGGATGCACTGGAGAAAGCGGGCGTCTCCCCCAACATCATGGTTGACTGCAGCCATGCCAACTCCAACAAGCAGCCTGAATTGCAACCATTGGTGGTAGAAAATGCCGCCAACCAGATCATCGAAGGCAATAAATCCATCGTTGGCCTGATGATCGAGAGCAACCTGAACGCGGGCAATCAGAGTATCCCGGACAACCTGGATGACCTGGAGTATGGCGTATCGGTTACAGATGGTTGTATAGACTGGGACAGCACCGAGCGCTGCCTGCGCGAGATACGTGAGAAACTCAGGGATGTGCTGCCGGCGCGCAGCTAGCGCCACCCGGCATAAGCCAGCAAGCGGCTAGTACAGGCGCCTAGTAGTAGGCGCCGGAAGTGTCGCTGTGGTCAGTCATGTCCCGCACGCCCTGCAGCTGGGGAATCTGCTCCAGCAGGGTTTTCTCTACGCCACCCTTGAGCGTCTGGTCGACTGCACTGCAACCCTGGCAACCACCGCCAAACTGCAATATAGCCACCATCTCTGCGGTGATCTCCACCAGGCTGACTTCTCCGCCATGGGCTGCAAGAGCTGGATTGACCTCGTTATAGAGCACATAGTTGATGCGATCTTCCACCGGGCTATTGTCGTCCACGCGCGGCATTTTGGCATTGGGTGCCTTGATCGTCAGCTGCCCGCCCATTCTGTCCTTGGAGTAGTCAACCAGCGCGTCCTCGAGAAACGGCAGGCTACGTTCTTCATACCACACGGTAAAAGGCTCCAGCTTCTCTTCCTGGTCACCCTCCTGCAGGTCACCTTCACGACAATAGGCGATACAGGTTTCCGCACGGGGCGTTCCCGGCTGGTTGATAAAGACCCTGACTCCCAGGGCATCGTCCTGCTTCGAGAGCAATTCGGCGAGGTAACCCTGTGCCGCTTCTGTGATGGTAACCATGTTGTTATCCAATCCGAGTAATTTACTGGGTTATTCTATCAAACTTGTACACAAAAGTGTGAGCTCAGGCGATAATCCGCCGCCACTAACAGTGATAATCTGTTAATATCCTTAGCTTTTTTGAGGAGGTAGCACGCCTCCTCACACTACCACCGTGAGATACACGCATGGCAAGCAACAAAGCAACTCCTGGCGCCCTGGAACAGGCACTACGACAGCGCATCCTGGTCATCGATGGCGCCATGGGCACCATGATCCAGGCCGAAAACCTGCAAGAGGCCGACTACCGCGGGGAGCGCTTTGCGCATCACCATGCCGACGTCAAGGGCAACAATGAGCTGCTCAGCATTACCCGCCCCGATATCATCGGCAGGATTCATCGCCTCTACCTGGAAGCGGGCGCCGACATCATTGAAACCAATACCTTCGGTAGCACGCGAGTGGCGCAGGGCGACTACGATCTCAGCGAACTGGCCGCCGAACAGAATCTATGCTCCGCGAGAATTGCCCGGGAAGTAGCGGATGAAATTACCGCCCAGACGCCGGACAAGCCGCGCTTCGTCGCCGGCGTACTGGGACCAACACCCAAGACAGCCTCCATCTCCCCCGACGTCAATGACCCGGGAGCGCGCAGTATTGGCTTTGATGACTTACGCGCCGATTACGCGGAGGCAACCCGCGCCCTGATCGCCGGTGGTGTCGACCTGATCATGATCGAGACCATCTTTGATGCGCTCAATGCAAAGTCAGCCATTTTCGCCGTCAAGGAAGTGTTCGAGGAACTGGGCCAGGAACTGCCCATCATGATCTCCGTCACCTTCCCGGATATCAGCGGACGGATATTGTCCGGGCAAAATCCAGAGGCTTTCTGGAATGCGGTAGCCCACGCCAAGCCACTCATTGTAGGCAGCAACTGTGGCCGACCCTACCGGGAAATTCGTCCGTTCGTGGAAGACCTGTCAAATGTGGCCGACACTTACTTCAGCGCGCACCTTAATGCGGGGCTACCGAACGCTTTTGGTGAGTTCGACGAAACCCCGGAGATTATGCAGGAAGACTACAGCGAATTCGCCGGTCGCGGTTTCCTCAACTTGGCCGGGGGCTGTTGCGGCACCACCCCGGCCCATATCAGGGCTATCGCGGACGCTGTGGAGAACGTGGCACCTCGGGCTCTGCCGCAACATCAGGGTGCCTGTCGCCTGAGTGGCCTGGAGCCCTTCAACATCAAAGCTGACAGTTTGTTCGTGAACGTGGGTGAGCGCTGCAACGTGACAGGCTCTGCCAGGTTCAAACGGCTTATCCTTGATGACGACTATGAGACAGCCCTGACTGTGGCCCGCACCCAGGTTGAGGACGGCGCCCAGATTATCGACATCAACATGGACGAAGGCATGCTGGACTCGGAGCATGCCATGGTGACGTTTCTCAACCTGGTCGCCTCGGAACCCGACATTTGCAGGGTGCCTATTATGGTTGACTCTTCCAAGTGGAGTGTCATCGAAGCGGGCCTGAAATGCATCCAGGGCAAAGCAGTGGTTAACTCCATCAGCCTTAAGGCAGGCGAGGAAGAGTTTCTCGAGCAGGCCCGCCTGTGCCAGCGCTATGGTGCCGCCGTGGTAGTCATGGCATTTGACACCGATGGGCAGGCCGATTCCCTGCAACGCCGCAAGGACATATGCAAGCGCAGTTATGACCTGTTGCTGGCGGAACTCGATTTCAATCCCAACGACATTATCTTCGACCCGAATATTTTTGCAGTAGCGACCGGCATTGAAGAGCACAACAACTACGCGGTGGACTTCATCGAAGCGACTCGCTGGATCAAGTCCGAGTTACCCGGTGCGCTGGTTTCCGGCGGTGTGTCAAATGTGTCTTTCTCCTTCAGGGGCAATGACGCGGTGCGCGAAGCTATCCACTCCGTTTTCCTGTACCACGCTATTAAAGCGGGCATGGATATGGGAATCGTAAACGCCGGCCAATTGGCGGTCTACGACGACTTGCCGGAGGATTTACGCGAGGCCGTCGAGGACGTAATCCTCAACCGGCGCGAAGATGGCACCGAGCGCCTGCTGGACGTCGCGGAGAACTATCGCGGCAGTGGCGCCGGCGAAAAACGCATCGAAGACCTCAGCTGGCGCGAACAGGACGTGGCCAAGCGCCTGGAACATGCCCTGGTAAGAGGCATTAATACCTGGATTGTGGAAGATGCCGAGGAAGCCAGGTTGCAGTTTGACCGTCCCATCGAGGTCATTGAGGGGCCGCTGATGGATGGTATGAATGTGGTTGGCGACCTGTTCGGCGATGGCAAAATGTTCTTGCCACAGGTGGTCAAGAGCGCGCGTGTCATGAAACAGGCCGTGGCCCACCTGCAGCCCTATATCGAATTGGAAAAAGGCGGTGGCAAATCCAGTAACGGCAAGATCCTTATGGCGACGGTAAAGGGCGATGTGCACGACATCGGCAAAAATATCGTGGGCATCGTACTGCAATGTAACAATTACGAGGTGATCGACCTGGGCGTCATGGTGCCCTGCGAAAAAATCCTGGAAGTGGCTAAAGAGGAGCAGGTCGACATCGTTGGCCTGAGCGGCCTTATCACGCCGTCACTGGATGAAATGGTGCATGTCGCCAGTGAGATGCAGCGCCTGGATTTCAGCGTGCCACTCATGATTGGTGGAGCGACAACTTCCAAAGCCCATACATCGGTGAAAATCGATCCACAGTATGATGGTGATGTGATCGTGTATGTGCCAGATGCATCGCGCAGTGTCTCGGTAGCGACCCAACTGATGGGTACAGGTAAAGCGGCCTTTGTCGAAAAATTAAAGCTGGACTATGACGTGGTACGCGAGCGCGTCGCCAATCGCAAGCCACGAGGTCGGCGACTTGGCTACAGTGAAGCCGTTGATAATGGCACCCAGCTGGACTGGGACAACTATGTCCCCCCTCGCCCATCGTTTATCGGCACCCGTGTCTATGACGACTTCCCACTCGA
>CBDTVJ010000111.1:0-9960 GCA_965363655.1 uncultured Halieaceae bacterium
CAGCTGCGTTTGCACCTGGGCGGGGAACTGGAAGAGCAGGGCGATGCCCTGGCTGACCTGGCGACGGCGGCTATCATCTGTCTACTGTTGATCTTTGCGGCGCTGGTCATTCTATTCAATTCCCTGTCCCAGCCAGTGCTGATCATGCTTTGTATCCCCTTTGGCCTGGTGGGCGTGGTGCTGTGCTACAGCGTGCAGGGCTTATCCATGGGCATGATGGCTATTACCGGCATCATTGGCCTGGTCGGGGTATTGGTGAATGATTCCCTGGTATTGATGCATACCTTGAATGAAAAACGTAGAGAGCTGGGAGCCGCGCTGTCAGTCGTTGAGGTTGCCGCGGTGGCAAAGCGTCGCTTCCGTCCCATTTTTATCACCTCCGTAACTACTGCGGTGGGCCTGTTCCCCACCGCCTACGGCATCATGGGTGAAAACAGTTACATCACGCCCATGGTAATGAGTATCGCCTGGGGTGTGGTGTTTGGCGTGCTGGTATCGCTAGTGCTGCTGCCCGTGTTGTACATGGTGGAGCAGGACATCAGGGACCGCTTATCTCGGGTGTCACAAGAGCGACATCAGGCCTGAACATCCGCCCTTGAAATCTCATGCACTGTGCAGTAACACTGCCGCTTCGGGAGGGACGCGCAACTTCTCAACCCCTGTACCGGATAGCCAGCTGACAATGGCATGCCTGGTACCGGAGGTCACCTCCTGGGCGGTATGCCGGTAGCGGTTGTCCGGGGGAAAGTAGATCAACATGCCGGGCCTGGGCCTGATTTTGAAATCAAAATTCGGGAAAAATAATGCTCCGCCTTCGTAGTCGTTATCCAGGTAGATCAGCAGGCTCAGGTCCCTGTCGATAGCCCTCTCCCAGCAATTTCTTTCGGGGTCAAAGTTTTCGCTGTCTGCGTGAGCGGCGTAGAGTCCGCCCTGTTGGTACTTAAGAACCTGGGGTTCTTCAAACCAGTCATAGCGTGTTCCCAGGTTAGGCTCGATAAGGCCAGTGATAGCGTTAGTTACCAGTTTATTCAGTATTTCCTGATGCTCCGACATATCGACACGCTCGGTAACCCGCTGGTCGTCGTACCTTCGCACCACTTTCTCTGCCGTGGATTTTTCCCGGTCCATCAACTTTAAACGCTCGCTGGATTGTGCCGACATTATCGTCAGTAGCTCCTGGCACTGTTGTGGCGCTATGAAGTCCTCCACGATGACGATGCCATGGGGCGCCTTGCGGTCGCCAAGAGTAGAACCGCAGCAATGTTTGAAACGCTGACCGCTGCCGCAGAAGCATTTGTCGTTGCGCTTTGGGCTGAAGGTCTCTCGTCTATTGTCCAATTCTCTCTCCTGATGTCCTGTAGGAAGCGATGGTCAGGCTAGTTTGCCGCGAGCCGCCATCCACCGGCTTTGCTGTGCCATTACCTGGCGTGTCGCGGCGAAAACGCTGAGCGAAGGGTTGGCCTGTCCTTTGTTGCCCAGTGCATCCAGCTGCGCGTAATACCAGTACTGTATGCCAAAGCTGGCTATGGTTCGCAGGCTGTCGATACGGTTGAGAAAGGATAACCAGGGTGGAAACATCGCCAGTTGTGCCTCATAGCGTGGTAGTTCGCTTTCACCGCTCAGCAGGCGAGCGGGGGCATCGGTCTGGACGCACATGGGTCGCCCAATGCCGATCAGGTTGGCGCCGCTGTTGATGGCCTGCTCCATCACCTCGCGCCGACGGAAGCCGCCGGTTACCATCAGCGGGATAGAGACTTTCTCCTGCATCGCAATGGCAAAATCGACAAAGTAGGCTTCACGCATCTGCGTGGAATGCGCCACGTGCTGGCTTTCTTCCTCCTCCATACCCTGTACGCCCAGCAGTTTGGGTTGTTCATAGGTGCCACCGGATATTTCCAACAGGTCAACGCCTGCGGCCTCCAGCCATTGGGCTACCTGCAAACTGTCTTCAAAAGCGAAGCCGCCTTTCTGGAAGTCCGCACTGTTGAGTTTTACCGCTACCGGGAAGTCCGGCCCAACAGCGGCCCTGACGCTCGCTACCGCTTCCAGCAGTGGCCGGGCGCGATTGGCAAGGTCGCCACCGTACTGGTCGTCGCGCTGGTTGCTGCGCGGACTGAGGAACTGTGACAACAGGTAGCCGTGGGCCGCGTGGACCTGCACGCCGGTGAAGCCCGCTGCCTTGACGGCAGCAGCACAGACACCGAAGCGGCGCACGATCTCCTCTATCTCGGGAATCGTCAGCGCAACGGGCTCGCCAAACTGGCCGCCGGGCAAACCGACTTTTACCGCAGAGGGTGCCTTGGGATGGGGGTTAACGTTTTTCTGGGTTTGCCGGCCGGAATGACTGATCTGCGCCCAGAAGTGATTGCCATTGCGGGTCGCCGCCCCGGCCCAGCTGGCCAGCGCCTGGCGCATAGCCTCATCGGGCTCGCGATCAATGACAACGTTGCCGGGGCGTTCGAGGTGATCCCCGTCAACCTGGATATTGCCTGACAGCAACATGCCGGCGCCACCGTCGCTCCACAAACCGTAGAGCCGTTCCAGTTCCGGTGTGGGTACACCGGCGGGATTGGCCAGCCCCTCAGTCATGGCGGCCTTGGCGATACGGTTGGGCAGGGTGGCACCGCAGGGTAGTTGCAGTGGCTGTGTGAGGGTGTCTGTCATGCTGTTTCCTTGGTCGTTGTTAGCAGGGCTTCTTGTTTTTTTTCGGCAGGTTTTGTTCGGTACTATGCTCCAGCCACAGCAGCGTGTCGATGTACGCCACGAATCGATTCAGGTACTGCGGGGACAGCTCCTGCATAGCCGTCAGGGAGCGTATCACCAGCCGCTGCGGATTCAGTGGCCCCGCATCTTCGGCTTCATCCGCCAGTGCCTGGGCCGCGGTCTTCTCCGCATTGATCCTGCCCTGCAGCGCCCTGAAACTCCTGCTGGATTTCAGTTCGCCGATTGCGATGGCTGTGGGCAATCCTGGTCGCGCAGATTCATTGCCTGCTGGCCGGCCGCCAGCGAGTAACAGCGCGTCCTGCTCTCGCAAGGCTTCGTCCAGTGATGGAGCTTGTTCCACTTCCCCCTCGCCAGATGCAGCCTGGCGGTTCAAACGTTCCGTCAGGCTCCTGAGCACTGCCGCGCTGCCAGGCTCATTGTTCGGGCTTGCGACCGAGGACGCGTCCATCTCTGTAGAGGTATCTTGTGCTGTGGCGCAGTCGGCCTGATAGTCGGCGAGGGCCTCCTGCACCTTGTTGGCAAGTATTGTGCGTACGGCGTCGCGCTGGGCTGCGGCCCGGCTCGCCATGACTTCAATATATCGAAAGCGAATAGGGTCGAAGTGGTCCACACCTTGTGCTTTCAGTGCTTCAATATCAGGGAGCTGCGCTTCACTCATACCGCTACTGGCCCTTGGTTCCCTGCGGCACTGGCGCCATTTCCACCCGGCGATTCTGTGCGCGGCTGGCGTTATCGTCATTGGCTACCACCGGCGACTGCGCACCGAAGGCCGCGGCAAACACCATGGAAGGGGGCATGCCGCCTGCAATCAGCGCCCGCGTCACGGTCAGCGCGCGTTCGGCCGACAGTTCCCAGTTATCTTCGAAGCGGTTGTTACCCTTCTGGATTGGCAGGTCGTCGGTGAAGCCACTGACCATCAACAGTTCATCCCGTTCACCGAGGTAGACCTGCAGTGGCGCAACCAGTGTCTGCAGCAGTTTACGCCCCTCGGGCTGTAGTTGGTCAGAGTTGAGTGAGAACAACACACTGCCACTGATACCGATACGGCCGTCGTGCAGGGTGACACGACCTGTTGCCAACGGGTCGGCGAGCGCCTCTTCCAGCGCCATGCGTCGTTGTTCTTCCGCCTCTCTCTTCCTGATCTCATCTTGCAGTGACTGGGACAGTTCTACCTGGATACCCAGGGTCCACACCAGCAGCAGTACAAAGACACCCACCAGGCCGGCCATCAGGTCCCCGAAAATAGCCCAGACCGGTGTTTCCTGCGAGACCGTTTCTTCCAATTGCTCCATTAGCTGGCCTCGGCGGCGACAAGTGTCTCGTTGGCGGTCAGCTGGCGTAACTCCTCGAACACCTCCCGCTGGGACATCATGCTCTGGTCGATAATTTCCCTGGCCTGTGCCACGTAATAGCCCATCTGCTCGTCACTGCGGGAGGAGGATTGGTCCATGGCCTGTTCTATCTTCGACAGGTGCTCGACCAGGCCGGCATTGGAATCGTTGAACTGTTTTACCGCCTGGCTGAAGGCCTCGCCCAGGCTGGACATCTGCACGGCGCTGCTGGAGAAATGGTCGGTCATGTCAGACAGGCCGGCAAGCCCGGAGCTCACTTCCTCGTTGAAGCGACCGCCCACCTCCTGCAGCAGGCTGGCGGAAGAGCTGACCAGGCCCTCGATAGCTTGCTGTTGGCCGGCTGAAGTCTGTCCCAGTGTGCGCGACAGTGTGTCCAGCTGTTGCATTAACTGCTGCCTTTCTTCCAGCAGCGCGTTATCCCGCTCAATGTTTTTGGAAATCTCATTGCGCAGGTGGCCGATGACTTCCGCCGCCGCCTTGGGTGTCTCGGAGGCTGTCTGGATGAGCCGGGTCATGGGCTCTTCCAGTTCCTTACCCAGGGTCGCCAGGTGGCTGGCCACGGTTGCTTCCAGGCCGGCCAGGCGTTGGCTCGCTGCCTCGCTGCGTCGCTCTTCTTCTTGCCGGAGCTTGCTCAGCTCAGCGCCGATGGTGCTGGTGAGTTGTTCCAGTTGTTGTGCCGCCTGCTGCGACTGGCCTGCCAGTGCCGCCGAGGTGGATTCCAGGGTCGCCGTGGTAGCTGTGAACGATACCTGTTGTGCTGTCGAGAACGTGTTGAGCTCCCCGGTCAATGCCGCGGTATTGGCCTGCAGTTGTGAGGCGGCCTCCTGTTGTGTCTCCTGCAGGGTCTGCGTCCACTGGCCGAGGCGCTCTGCATCTGTGGACTGCTGGCGCTCCAGCCAGCTGGCGGAGGCTGTTGCAAAGGCTTCGAGCAGGGCTGAGGAGGTACCGGAAAACTGTTCACCCAGGCTTTGTAGCTGTTGGCGAGCGGTGTCGCCCAACTGCTGGTGCGTGTTCAGCGCTTCCTTGCTGATACCCGCTAAAGTGTCTTCCAGTAAGGGCTTGATGCTCTCGCCCACTAGCCGGCCGCTTTGGGCCAGGCTGTCCTTCAGGGACTGGTCCACGGAGGTGGACAGCGCCTTATAGTCGCTTTCCGCCGCTGCCAGAAACTGTGCCTGGTTGGCCACCAGTTTATCGCCCAGTGAGTCGCCCATCTGTTCCAGCTTTGTGGCCAGCGTGTGCAGAGTGGCGGCGACATCGGGCAGCGATTGCGCCTGCATTTGCAGTGCTTTATAGGTTTCCTGGCGGTTGTGTGCCAGTGAAAATTCCCGGAATACGGTGGCGATGATGTCGTCCAGCTGCCGGGTGGCGAGCATCCTGTCCCGGCGGCTGATGGTAGAGGCAAGGCCCAGCATGGCGGAGGCGGCCACACCGGCGACTGAGGTGCCAAACGCAAGACTCAGGCCATTGATGGGCGCGGCCAGGCCCGCGCGAATGGCCTGTAATTCGGTAGTGCCCTCCAGGGCAAACACGGCACCTTTCAATGTCTCTACCATGCCTACAAACGTTCCCAGCAAGCCCAGCATTACCAGCAGGCCCACCAGGTAGGGTGTAATCGCCGGTGCAGGCAGGCCCACGCGCTCGCCTTCTATGCGCAGCCGCACCGCATTTTGCAATGAGGGGTGCAGCCGGTTCAGCCAGCTGCTGAGATCGGTGATGCTGTCGCTGGAACCCTGTACGGCAGACAGCGCCAGCGGCAGCGTCGCTGTCGCCCTGCGAAACTGGACCAGCTCCAGGAAACCAATGGTGTAGACACAGCCGATAACCACGGTGACGGCCAGCGCCAAATTGTCTGAGCCGATAAAGTAGGAGCCCATCCAGGTGACTGCGATGGCGCCAAGCAGGAACGCTGCGGTGAAAAGTACTCTAGTCATCATAGTCAGGGGGTTCTATTTGTTCGTTAACGGCCTCGATCAATCCGAGGACAGGTAATAGTCGGGCGTCGATCTCTGCCAGCAGGCTTTCACGCATCTCTGTACAGAAGTCCTGTAACAGTAGTGGCCAGTTGCCAGGTTCGCCTGCTGCGGGGCAGCACTGTCGGTGTAACTGTATGAAACGCTTGCCCAACAGGCTGGGTGCGGCCGCGAAGCACTGTCGTGACCAGCTGGCCAGGGGATCTCCCAGGGCGCTGTCCAGTGCGGCTAACCTGGCCAGTTGGGGGGAGAGCCCGGCGGCTGTCTTCCTGACCTGGGTTTGCAGCTTGCGGCTGCTGAAATCGATCTGCCGCTGGTGGGCAACATAAAATCGCTGGTACGGTTCGTAAGCGGTGACCGGGTCTGGTGGTGCCTGCGGTGTGGGCTCCGGAAGTCGGATACGCACCGCCGCGGACTGCGGGGAAAAACTTTTCATCACCGCCTGCAGCATGGCGCTACGCGCACGCAGGAAGTCCTCGCGCAGTACCCGGGGTGACTCCCCCGATGGCTCAAAAGCCGCTGTCGACACGTTGGCGTGCGCATTGGAGATGCTGATGGAATCGTTAAAGTCGATCAACTGCGCCAGCCGCCCGGTGAATTGTCCGGGGGATGCGGCACCAGCGGCGACGTCCAGATCGGCTAAGACCCGGACCAATTTTGAGCTAGCCAGTGAGGAGGGGGAGGCGGTGTTCCCCGGGGTCACATCGTCAGCCTTGCGTGCTGGCAAATGTCAGGCCTCTTCCCGGTATGAATCGATGGCGGGGCAGGCGCAGAACAGGTTGCGGTCGCCGTAGACATTGTCCACCCGGTTGACTGGGGCCCAGTACTTGTAACGCCGCAGGGAATCGACCGGATAGGCCGCCTGTTCGCGACTATAGGGATGCTCCCAGTTGCTCGATGCCACATCCGCCAGGGTGTGGGGCGCATTGACCAGCGGGTTGTCTGTGGCATCCAGTACACCGTCCTGCACCGCGCGAATCTCCTCGCGGATCGCGATCAGTGCATCGCAGAACCGGTCGAGCTCTGCCAGGGACTCCGACTCGGTGGGTTCCACCATCAAGGTACCTGCTACCGGGAATGACATGGTCGGTGCGTGGAAACCGTAATCGATGAGGCGCTTGGCGATGTCCTCTTCGGAGATGCCGCTGGCTTCCTTGATAGGGCGGATATCGAGGATGCACTCGTGGGCCACATTGCCGCTGCTGCCCGTGTAGAGCACCGGGTAGTGGTCCTGCAGCCGATGGGCAATGTAGTTGGCGCTCAAAATAGCAACCTTGCTGGCCTCGACCAGCCCTGCGCCGCCCAGCAGGGCGATGTAAGCCCAGGAGATAGGCAGTATGGAGGCGCTGCCATAGGGCGCCGCAGACACCACGTCATTGTCCTTGTCCAGTCCGGGCACCGGCGCTACCGGGTTGCTCGGTAGGAACGGTTGCAGGTGTGCTCCCACGCCGATGGGCCCCATGCCCGGGCCGCCGCCACCATGGGGAATACAGAATGTTTTGTGCAGGTTGAGGTGCGATACATCAGCACCGAACTTGCCCGGAGCGGCGATGCCTACCAGCGCGTTGAGGTTGGCGCCGTCCACGTAAACCTGTCCGCCATGCTCATGCACAAGGTCGCACAGCTCGATGATGGACTCTTCAAACACCCCGTGGGTGGAGGGATAGGTGACCATGATGCAGGCCAGGTCATCCCGATGGCGTGCGGCCTTGTTGCGCAGGTCCGCCATGTCCACGTTGCCCATGGTGTCGCAATCCACTATCACCACGCGCATTCCTGCCAGCGCGGCGCTGGCCGGATTAGTGCCGTGGGCGGAGGAGGGGATCAGGCAGACGTCGCGCTGCTGGTCGCCGCGGCTTTGGTGGTAGCGGCGGATGGCCAGCAGGCCCGCGTATTCCCCCTGGGAACCGGCATTGGGCTGCATGGAGATAGCGTCATAACCGGTGCACTGCAGCAACATGTGGTCCAGCTCGGCGAGTATCGCCTGGTACCCGGCGGTTTGGGCAGCCGGGGCGAACGGGTGCAGGCCGGCAAATTCGGGCCAGGTCACCGCCAGCATCTCGGTGGTGGCGTTGAGCTTCATGGTGCAGCTGCCCAGTGGGATCATGGCGCGATTGAGTGCGATGTCCTTGTCTTCCAGGTAGCGCATATAGCGCAGCATTTCTGTTTCCGAGTGATAGTCGTTGAACAGGGGGTGCTGCAGATAATCGATAGGGCGTAGCAGGGAGTCCGGAATTCCGGCGTTTTCAGTGACCTCAAGATCGACATCAATGACCTGGGGCAGGGGACTGTTGCCGCTGAAGGCAGCCCACAGGGCCTCGATATCGGCGCTGGTGGTGGTCTCATCCAGGGAAATACCCAGCCGGTCATCACCGATAAGGCGCAGGTTCAGGCCGCTGGCCAGGGCGCGTTCGACAATAGCCTCCTGCCGGTCACCAACGGTGTAGGTGAGCGTGTCGAAGAAGGTGTCGTTGTCTGCTGCAAAGCCCGCATCCTGCAATCCCTTGTGCAAAATACAGGTCTGGCGCTGGATGCGGGTGGCGATACGGCGCAGGCCGACGGGCCCGTGATACATGGCGTAAAAGACCGCCATGATCGCCAGTAGCGCCTGCGCAGTGCAGATATTGCTGGTCGCCTTTTCCCGGCGAATATGCTGTTCCCGGGTTTGCATCGCCATGCGTAGGGCCTGGTTGCCGCGGCGGTCGATGGATACCCCTATGATGCGACCGGGAGTGGAGCGCTTGTAGGCTTCGCGGGTGGCGAAGTAGGCGGCGTGGGGGCCACCGAAGCCCATGGGTACACCGAAGCGCTGGGTATTGCCTACCACGACATCGGCGCCCAGAGCCCCCGGCGCTTTCACCAACAGCAGAGCCATAATATCGGCGGCCATGGCCACCAGGGTCGTGGCACTGTGAGCCTTTTCGATCAGTGGCGATACGTCTTCCAGATGCCCGTAAGTGCCCGGGTATTGCAACAGCAGGCCAAAGGCCTCGTTGTTGTCCAGTAATGCCTGCGGATTGCCAACCAGCACCTCAATGCCCAATGCCTCGGCGCGGGTCTTGATCACGGCTATGGTCTGGGGGTGACAGTCGTCGGCGACCAGGAAGGTGTTGCTGCGGTTTTTCTTGTTGACCCGCTGTAACAAGGTCATGGCCTCGGCGGCGGCGGTGCCCTCGTCCAGCATGGAGCCATTGGCCAGGTCCATGCCCGTCAGGTCCAGGATCATCTGCTGAAAGGTCAGCAGCGCCTCCAGCCTGCCCTGGGAAATCTCCGGCTGGTAGGGGGTGTAGGCGGTGTACCAGCCCGGGTTTTCCAGCACATTGCGCTGGATGACCGGCGGTGTGTGGGTATCGTAGTAGCCGGTGCCAATGAAAGAGCGGTTGATGATATTCTGGCTGGCCAGTTCCTTCAGCCTTGTCGTGACTGCCTGCTCGGTCTGCGCGCCGGCCAGGTCCATCGGCTGTTGGCGGCGAATAGCGCTCGGTACAGTAGCATCGATCAGGGCGTCCAGGTCCTCATAGCCCAGGGCACGGGACATCTCTGCCTGTTGCCGGGCGGTCGGCCCAATATGGCGTTGGATAAACTCGGAGTGATTCTCCAGGTCAAACAGGGACGGACGGCTCATGGGTGCTCCGAGGGTGGCCACAAAAAATGGTGATACAGCAGGATTGTTGCGCAGGCGCGATGGTAGCAAGAGAGGCCCCTGACGGGCAATAAATTGTATCGATAACGAACATTCAGGGCGCCCTGGGGGCCGGGTAGAGCAAGATGGCTAAAAAGGGTACCGCCAAGGTAGCTATGGCGTAGAGCAGCTACTTCCGCGTACTGTTATGGCAGGATAAAAAAAGGCCGTGTTTTCTTGCAAGAAAACACGGCCCCTGGTGCTGTGGTAATTACTCGTTATGGCATCACCG
>CBDTVJ010000112.1:0-9945 GCA_965363655.1 uncultured Halieaceae bacterium
CCGGATTCGCAGTGAGAAATACTCCAGGGTAAATATGAAACTGGTCGATCCTGAGGAATTGGGACCTGAGCCGGCAAGTGATTTTGCCATGTTCAAAGAGCTGCCTAATGGCGGTGCCCGGGTGGTACATCGGGATGACATCATAAGGGCGGCTGGGGAGATGGAAGAGGGGCGAGTGGCAGCCGCGGTCTCCGCGGGGCGCTCCTCCGCCGAGCTCTCACAGGCCGATGATGTTGAGTTGGTGGCTGGCATGAGTTCCAGGGATCCGGCTGACGATGGCGGTAATCTTGACTGGCTGGAAGGTATGGGTTCCGGCAGCGAGCGGGTGCAGGAAGCAGCTGTCCAGTCTGAGGCAGCTAGCGTGCCGCGGGACGAGGATCTCGAGGTGTATATGCTTAATGTGGTGGCCCGCAACCCCGATGGGTTTCGTGGCGATGACATCCTGCAGATTTTGCTGGCCTGTGATCTGCGTTTTGGTGAGATGAGTTTCTTTCATCGCCATGAACTCGAGGCGGGACGCGGTGCGATCCAGTTCAGCGTGGCGAATATGATGCAGCCGGGTGTCTTCGATATCGACAATATGGCGGATATAATGACGCCAGGATTGGTGTTCTTTGTCACCTTGCCAGGCCCCGAGGATATGATGATGGCCTTTGACTATATGCTGGAGACCGCGCAGGCGGTAGCTCGCAACCTGGGAGGCGATGTGCTGGACGAGTCTCGAAGTGTGTTGACCAAACAGACTAAGGACCACAGCCGCCAGCGCATTCGCGACCTCGAACGACGCATGCTCGCGAAGGTGCGTTGACGCCTCGTAACAGCCATGCCATCGCTTGACCCCGAAAGAGAAGCTGCAGACCTGCGCCAGCAGCTTGAATCCTGGAATCATCAATACTACGTCCTCGACCAGCCCACTGTTCCCGATGCGGAGTATGATCGCTGTATGCAGCGTCTGCTGCAGTTGGAATCAGAGTATCCGGAGCTACAGCGCACCGATTCTCCCTCGCAGCGTGTGGGTGGCGAACCGCTCTCCCAGTTCCGCCAGATTGCCCATGATGTGCCTATGTTGTCCCTGGAGAACGCATTTAGCGCCGAGGATTTGGTCAGCTTTAATCGCCGCCTGCTGCACCGCCTGGCGGATGGCACGGAGACCCTGGAGTATGCCTGCGAGCCGAAGCTGGATGGTATTGCGGTAAGCCTGCTCTATCGCGATGGGGTGCTGGAGCGGGGAGCCACCCGCGGTGATGGCAGTACTGGCGAAGATATTACCCACAACGTGCGTACCATTCGCTCAATCCCCTTGCGCTTGCGAGGCGCGGGCTATCCTGCTGTGCTGGAGGTGCGCGGTGAAATTTATATGCCCAGGGACGGCTTTGAGCAGCTTAATGCGCGTGCGCGGGAGAATGACGAGAAGGTTTTTGTCAATCCGCGCAACGCGGCAGCCGGCAGCCTGCGTCAACTGGATTCCCGCCTCACGGCCCAGCGCCCGCTGGAAATGTGCTGCTACAGTGTGGGACTGGTAGACGGTGGTTCCCTGCCGGAGCGCCATAGCATGGTGCTGGCGTGCCTCAGTGAATGGGGGCTCAGGATCAACAGTGAAATGGCGGTAGTGCAGGGGATAGAGGCCTGCGACCAATATTACGAGGCCCTGGCCCGGCGTCGCGACAATCTGCCCTACGATATTGACGGCATCGTGTTCAAGGTCAATGAGCTGGCTCTGCAGGAGCGTCTCGGGTTTGTATCGCGGGCGCCGCGTTGGGCTATCGCGCGTAAATTCCCCGCGCAGGAAGAAATGACCACTTTGCTGGATGTGGAATTCCAGGTAGGGCGTACCGGCGCGATCACACCGGTAGCTAGGTTGGAGCCGGTGTTTGTCGGTGGTGTCACCGTGAGCAATGCGACGCTTCATAACAGTGATGAAGTAGCGCGTCTGGACGTGCGTCCCGGGGATACTGTCATAGTGCGCCGCGCCGGTGACGTCATTCCGCAGATCGTCTCTGTGGTGGCTGAGCGACGACCCGCTAGTGCGCAGGCTGTAGTCTTTCCAACAGCCTGCCCGGTTTGCGGTTCCCCGGTAGAACGGGAGGAGGGAGAGGCAGCACTGCGTTGCATGGGAGGCCTGGTATGCGCGGCCCAGCAGAAGGCTGCTATCAAGCACTTCTCTTCACGCAAAGCCCTGGATATCGAAGGTCTGGGCGATAAGCTGGTTGAGCAGTTGGTGGATGTGGGTCTGGTGGAAAATGTCGCTGGTCTGTACATATTGTCAGAAACCCAGCTGTTGGGCCTGGAACGTATGGGTGAGAAATCCGCAGACAAGCTGTTAGCCGCGCTGCAACAAAGTAGGCAGACCACATTGCCCCGCTTTATTTTCGCGCTGGGTATTCGCGAGGTGGGAGAGGCCACAGCCCTGAGCCTGGCGCGCCATTTTGGCAGTTGGGAGGCATTGTGCAAGGCGCGGGAAGAAGTCTTGCTGGAGGTCGATGATGTAGGGCCAGTGGTAGCAGATCACCTGGTGCAATTCTTTGACTCCGCTTCAAGTATGCAGGTGGTCGACGCGCTGCGCGCTAGCGGCGTAAGCTGGCCCGACCTGGAGCTGGCGCCACCCGAAGACCTGCCCCTGGCTGGCCAGACCTGGGTGGTCACTGGCAAGCTGGAGCAGTTGTCGCGAAATGACGCGAAGGCGCATTTGCAGGCTCTGGGAGCCAAGGTCGCTGGCAGTGTATCGGCCAAAACCACTTGCCTGGTGGCCGGCCCTGGTGCGGGGTCCAAACTGACCAGGGCGACGGAACTGGATATAGAAACTATTGATGAAGCGGCCCTGCTCAGTCTACTGCGTTTGCACGGGGTGTCCGCTTGAGTCGGGCTTTGCTATTGCTGGTGTTACTGGCTGTGGCAGCGTGTACCACCAGCCCACCGCAGAACGTGAACAACCTGTGCGACATTTTTCGCGAGAAGGACGACTGGTACGGTGACGCGGTCGATGCCAGCGAAGAGTGGGGCAGCCCGGTTCCTGTAATGATGGCGATTATCTACCAGGAGTCGCGCTTTAAAGCCAAGGCCAAGCCACCGCGTAAAAAAATTCTTGGCTTTATTCCCGGCCCCAGGGCTTCCAATGCTTACGGCTACAGCCAGGCGAAGAAGGGCACCTGGGAAGACTATAAGCGCAGTGCCGGTCGTTACGGCGCGGACCGCGATGACTTTGCCGACGCGATTGACTTCGTCGGGTGGTACAACTACCAATCCCATAAACGCAGCGGGGTTTCTCGCAAGGACCCCTACCGTTTGTATCTCGCCTACCACGAGGGCCATGGTGGCTATAATCGCGGGACCTATCGCAAAAAAAAATGGCTATTGGATGTAGCGAAAAAGGTTGAGCGTAAGGCCAGCACCTACCAGGCGCAGTTGCAGGCCTGTGAAGAAGACCTAAAAAAAGGCGGCTGGTTTTTCGGCTGGTTCTAGCCTGCTTACCCACAGCGCAGTTCAAGATTAGACACCACAGTAGGTATTCGCCTCTAAGTGTCGGAAAAGTAACGTCATTTCCTATCCTGCTTTAATGAAATGCCTATTCACATGTGACACAATCTTCGTTCTGTGCGCCAGGTTGGCGTGTGGCTAAAAATAATTATTCAACTGTGAGCAGCGCCAGTGAAAGCAACTGATACGACAAACCCGGAATACTTCCACAAGGTGGTAGATTGCCAGTACGCCTGTCCGGCGCATACGCCGGTACCGGAATACATCCGACTGATCGCCGCTGAGCGTTACAGCGATGCCTATATGGTCAATTGGCAGTCCAATGTCTTTCCCGGCATTCTGGGACGGACCTGTGACCGACCCTGCGAGCCCGCCTGCAGGCGCACGCGGGTTGAAGACGAGCCGGTGGCCATTTGCCGGCTCAAGCGAGTGGCAGCTGACAACAAGGAAGATATTACCGATCGCCTGCCCACGATTCCAAAGAAGAAAAACGGCAAGCGCATTGCCCTCATCGGAGCGGGCCCCGCGTCGCTGACGGTAGCCCGGGATCTCGCGCCATTGGGCTATATCATTGACGTCTTCGACAACCAGTTCGCCGGTGGCGGCATGATGCGTAGCCAGATACCGGCTTTCCGCCTGCCACTGGAAGTGCTGGACGAGGAAGTGAATTACATTCTGGACCGCGGTGTGAACAGTACCTTCGATATTGAGGTCGATAGCCTGCGGGAGATCCTGGACAAGGACTACGATGCGGTGTTCGTGGGAACAGGTGCTCCCCGCGGTAAGGGTTTGAATTTGCCCGGCCTGGAAGACGCCATGGAGAATGTTTACCTGGGCATCGACTGGTTATCCAGTGTGGCCTTTGAGCATACCGAATCTATCGGTAAGCGGGTGCTGGTGCTGGGTGGCGGTAATACGGCGATGGACTGTTGCCGCACCTCCAAGCGTGTCGGTGGTGACGATGTTCGTGTGGTGGTACGTAGCCCCTTTGAAGACATGAAGGCATCACCCTGGGAAAAAGAAGATGCCGCGGATGAAGGCATTCCCATTTACAACAACCATGTTCCCATTGAGTTCGTCATCGAAGAAGGCCGGCTCAAGGGCATGCATTTTGAAAAGGTCGAGGCGCACTACGACGAAGACGGTAAGCGCAGCCTGGTACCAACGGGCGAAGACCTGGTGTTCATGGCAGCCGACGATGTGCTGATGGCTATTGGGCAGGAGAACTCATTTCCCTGGATTGAACGCGACCTGGGAATTGAGTTTGATAAGTGGGATATGCCTGTCGTCAATGAGGTGACCTTCCAGTCCACCAATGAAAAAGTGTTTTTCGGCGGGGACGCCGCCTTCGGCCCGGAAAACGTCATTACCGCTGTCGCCCATGGCCACCAGGCCGCAGTCAGCATAGACCTGTTCTGTCGCGGTGAGGCAGTAAGCAGTCGTCCGCCGCCCTTTGTCACCCTGGCAAGCCAGAAAATGGGTGTGCACGAGTGGAGTTATGACAACGCCATTGAGACCGACATCCGTTACATTGTGCCTCATGCGCCCCTGGAAGAAACCCTTAAGGATCGCAAGGTAGAGGTCGAGCTGGGTTTTGACCAGAGTACCGGGTACAAGGAGGCCGAGCGCTGTCTCAACTGTGACGTGCAGACTGTCTTTGATGAGGTGCGCTGTATCGAATGCGATGCCTGTGTCGATATTTGCCCCACAGACTGCATCAGCTTCGTCGCTAATGGTGAGGAGGAAGAGTTGCGGACTCGCCTGGCCGCGCCGGCGGGCAACCTGGCACAGGACTTATACGTTTCCGCCGGCCTGCCGACAACACGGGTAATGGTCAAGGATGAGGACGTTTGCCTGCACTGCGGACTCTGTGCCGAGCGCTGCCCGACAACCGCCTGGGACATGCAGAAGTTTCTCTATAACGTAGCCAAGGCGGGGCAGCCATTATGAAACGTATAGAATCCGTCAACGATTTCGTTATCAAGTTTGCCAACGTCAATGGTACCGGCTCCGCCAGTGCCAACAATATGTTTGCCAAGGCCCTGTTTCGTATGGGGCTGCCGGTGTCACCCAAGAATATCTTCCCCTCGAATATCCAGGGCTTGCCTACCTGGTATGAGGTGCGCGTCAGCGAAAAAGGCTATCTGGGACGTCGCGGTGGCGTGGATATCGCGCTTTCGGTAAACCCGCAAAGTATGGCCCAGGACATCCAGGAGGTGGAGTCGGGTGGATACTTCATCTATGACAACACCAAGCCGCTGGACCTGAGGCTGCTGCGCGACGACGTCAACATCATCGGCCTGCCGCTCACCCGGATCTGCAACGAGCAGTATGAAGATCCACGGCAGCGGCAGTTATTCAAGAACGTGATTTATGTGGGCGCACTCGCGGCGCTGCTCGACATGGACTTCAAGGTGTTAACCGGCCTGGTGGAGGACCAGTTCAAGGGTAAGGAGAAATTGGTCCTGCCCAATATCCATGCGCTGGAACTGGGTCATCAGTACGTGCGTTCTACCATGGAATGTCCTATCGGTATCCGGGTTGAGAGTCGCGACCAGATTGGTGACAAGATTCTGTTGGACGGGAATACTGCATTGGGTTTGGGTGCGGTCTACGGCGGTGCCACAGTGGCGGCCTGGTATCCCATTACCCCCTCGACCTCGGTTGTGGACTCCTATGAGAAATATGCCAAGCGGGTCCGTATTGATCCGGGCACGGGCCGGCGTAACTACGCCATTGTGCAGGCGGAAGACGAGCTGTCCGCTATCGGTATGGTGATTGGCGCCAGCTGGAACGGTGCGCGCTCCTTTACCGCCACTTCCGGGCCCGGTATTTCCCTGATGAGCGAGTTTTTAGGGCTGGCCTATTTCGCCGAAATTCCCACGGTGCTGTTCAATGTCCAGCGCGCGGGCCCCTCTACCGGCATGCCGACCCGGACCCAGCAGTCCGATGTACTGGCCTGTGCCTATGCCTCACATGGTGATACCAAGCAAGTATTGTTATTTCCCTCGACCCCCAAGGAGTGTTTCGATTTTGGAGCGCTGTCGTTTGACCTGGCGGAGCGCCTGCAGACGCCAATCATCCTGATGACGGACCTGGACCTGGGTATGAATGACAACCTGTCAGACCCACTGGAATGGGACGATGAGCGCAAGTACGATCGCGGCAAGGTCATGACCGCCGAAGAACTGGAGGAAGGTGCAGACTTTGGCCGCTACCTCGATGTCGATGGTGACGCAATTTGCTACCGCACCTATCCCGGAACCCACCCCAGCAAAGGGGCATTTTTCACCCGGGGCACGTCTCGTGATGAGTATGCGGTGTATACCGAAAGGGGCGAGGTGTATGAAGAGAACATGCTGCGCCTGATGCGCAAGTGGGAAACCATCAATGAGCATGTGCCCGCGCCGGAAATAACTGACTGCGGCCACGATACAGAGATGGCTGTGCTGTATTTCGGTACCACCGAGGAGTCCGCGCGGGAAGCGCTTGCATACCTCGGCGAGGAAGCGATTTACATGAATGCCATGCGCGTGAGGGCATTCCCCTTTAATGCCGATGTGAAAGCATTTATTGAAAAACACGATCGGGTTTTTGTGGTCGAACAGAACAGGGATGCCCAATTGCGTACCCTGCTGATGGCAGAGTTCGAGTTTGGCCCGGACCAGCTTAAATCAGTGCTGTGTTTTGATGGCACACCTATCAGTGCCCGCAACATTCGCAAGCAGATCAAACAACACCTCAAGGGCGACAACGTCACGCCCTTGCATCGCAATACCGCCGCGAGCGGTGCGGGAGAGCAGATATGAGTTACCAGTCACCCAAGTTTCGCCATCCGGAGTTGCCGGTCAATGACCTGGGTTACACCAAGGCGGATTACGAGGGTTCAATTTCTACCCTGTGTGCCGGCTGCGGCCATGACTCAATCAGTGGCGCTATTGTGCGCGCCTGTCACGAGTTGTCCCTGGAGCCACACAAAATCGCCAAAATGTCCGGTATTGGCTGCTCCTCCAAATCACCCACCTACTTTCTGGGCAAGTCCCACGGTTTCAATTCTGTGCATGGCCGTATGCCCTCGGTAGTGACCGGGGCGGCGATGGCGAACCGTGACCTGCTTTACCTGGGCGTTTCGGGTGACGGGGATACCGCGTCTATTGGTATGGGCCAGTTTGCCCATGTCGCCAGGCGGAACCTGAACATGGTCTATATCGTCATGAACAATGGTTGTTACGGTCTTACCAAAGGGCAGGACTCGGCGACTGCCGACGAGGGCTCGGCGAGTAAGAAAGGCGACCCCAACGTTTACAGTGCCATCGACCTGTGTGGCACTGCACTGCAAATGGGCGCTACCTTCGTCGCGCGCAGCTTTTCCGGCGATAAGGAGCAATTGGTACCACTGATCAAGGCGGCGATGACGCATCGCGGCTTTGCATTTATCGATGTGATATCGCCCTGCGTGACGTTTAACAACAACCCAGAGTCAACCAAGAGCTATGAATTTGTGCGTGAACACGCCAATGCCACCGGTACTGTCGATTTCGTGCCTATGCGTAAGGAGATTACTGCAGAGTACTCGCCCGGGCATCGCCACGAGGTCACCATGCATGACGGCTCCTCTATTCACCTGTACAAGGTCGACGAATCCCTGAATCCCTTTGATCGTCGTTCCGCTATTAATGCCCTGGAAGACCACAGGCATGCGGGTAGTATCCTGACCGGGCTGGTCTACATGGACGAGGACTCCAGGGATCTTCACGATGTCCTGCAGACCTCCCAGCGGCCGCTGAATCAACTGGATGAAACGGACCTGTGTCCGGGCAACAAGATGCTGCTGAATATCAACGCCAGCCTGCGCTAGTACTAAATGTGACAGCACTCACCCTAAAGCCAGCTTTTTGCTGGCTTTTTTGCTGATTTGATGTATTTAGGCGACCTGTTGTCATGTAATTGTCATAATTCTCTCATCTAATACAAGCATCGAGCGAACGAGGGCATCCGCCTCCATGAATTCACCCACCGTATTGATCGTAGACGACGAGTTCGCCATTCGAGATATGCTGCGCATGGCCCTGGAACTGGCAGACTTCTGCTGTATTGAAGCAGCGGATATTCAGCAGGCACACAGACTTATCGTGGATGAGCGTCCGGATATTGTGCTGCTCGACTGGATGCTACCCGGTGGCAGTGGACTGGAGCTGATGCGCCGCCTGAAGCGCGATGACCTGACCCGCGACGTACCGGTTATCATGCTGACGGCCAAGACCGCCGAGGATAACGTTATTCAGGGGCTTGAGGCCGGCGCGGACGATTATATTACCAAACCCTTTGCCCCCAGGGAGATGATTGCGCGTATCAAGGCGCTGCTGCGGCGCTCCAGCGGCGAGGTCGAGGGCGAGAAGGTTCGCGTCGAGGAGCTACTACTGGATGGCGAAAGTCGGCGCATTTTTATAGCGGACCAGGTGTTGGAGATGGGGCCCACAGAATTCAATTTGCTGCAGTTTTTTATGACTCACCCGGAGAGGGCCTTCACCCGCGGACAGTTGCTGGACCGTGTCTGGGGCGCCAATGTCTATGTTGAAGAGCGTACGGTAGACGTGCATATTCGCCGTCTGCGCAAGGCATTGCAGTCATCGGCGGGGGACTACAGTAATCTAATTCAGACCGTACGCGGCACCGGCTACCGCTTCTCCGCCCGGGGTGCCACATGATGTTGATGCATAAGCTGTAATGAGTTGGGCAAGCACCGGAAGTCGTATCCTGCTGATTACGATCCTGGCGGTCTTGCTGGGCTGGTTTTACGGCTACCCCCTGGAGGCTGCTGTCCTTGTATTGCTGTGTGTGGTTGCGTTCTGGCTGTTCCAGATGCACCGCGTGCAGCTTTGGCTGCAGAATCCACAGCAGCCGCCACCGGATATCTATGGGATATGGGGAGAATTAATTGCCCGGATCTACTCCAACCAGCGCAAGAATCGCGTGATCCAGGAGCAACTGCAGTCAAGCGTTGAGTACCTGCAGGACTCCCTCGCCTCCATGCGCGACGGTGTTGTTATGGTGGACGCCTACGGTGGCATCAAGTGGATGAATGCCGCTGTCGAGCCCCTGCTTGGTTTGCGTTACCCGGAGGATACTGGCCAGACTTTGACCAACCTGGTCAGGGCACCGGAATTCAATCGCTATTTTCTGGCCGGTCAATATGCGGCGCCACTGGAATATGCCGCGACCGGTGATAGCAGGATTCACCTGAGAGTGGAAATAACCTACTTCGGACAAGGCGAACGTTTGCTGTTTATTCGGGACGTGAGCGCCGCAGTGCGAATGGAGGAGATTCGCAGGGACTTCGTCGCCAATGTCTCACATGAGTTACGTACGCCGCTCACAGTGATCAGTGGTTACCTCAGTACCTTTATCGCCAACGCCGACAATCTCCCGAACGCCTATGGTAAGCCGCTGCAGCAGATGAGCCAACAGGCG
>CBDTVJ010000113.1:0-9890 GCA_965363655.1 uncultured Halieaceae bacterium
CGGAACTGGGTGGCGCTGAGCTTGCGCCTCGCGTTGCGACTGGAAATGCTGAGCAGCAGGGCCGCCACCCGCTCATCGGCGGAGTTTTTGCTCAACAGGGTGATCAGTAACTGGTCTTCGGTGATCTCACGACTCATGAGTTGGAAAAAGTGCCGTTGCAGATTGGGCATTACCGAACTCAGTTTCTCCAGGGAGGTGAAGGGGATTTCACAGACGGCAGCGGTTTCCAGTGCTTTGGCGGAGGATGCGTGGGAATTATTGCTGATGCCGTCCATGCCGAGTATTTCGCCCGGAAAGTAAAAACCAGTGACCTGCTCCCTGCCATCGTCGGTGGTCTTATAGGCCTTGAGCGTGCCGGAGCGCACCGCGTAGACAGATTGGAAGTCGTCACCCTCCCTATAAAGGTGCTGTGCTTTCTGTAGGGGCTTACTACGCTGGATAATGTCATCCAGCAGTTGTATGTCATCGCTTTCCAGCGCCAGGGGAAGACAGATGCTATTGAGCCTGCAGTTACCACAGTTGACCTGGTAATCGTGTGTGCAAGCCTTTAACCCAGCGTTGTCACTGGCCGTCGTAATATGAATCGTCATAGTAACTTCCCTGACACCGTATCCCTGTCAGTATAATTCAAATTGCGGCCGGACTGTAGTGTGTTTTTCGTTTCAAATAGTGGCGGAGAATTGCGGTGGTTCGCTGTCGCCCTGGTGGTTATCCAGATAAGCGTCAAAAGGCATGCAAATATTACGCAGGAAGGGGCGGCCACGATGGCTGATCGTTATCTCCTGGTCGTCAATAGTCAGCAGGCCGTCCTGTTCCATAGAGCGCAGTACTTCCAGTTCTTGCTGAAACATATTGGCAAATTCTATGCCAAACTGCGTATTGCACTCTCCAATATCCAGTTTCAGTTCGGAGATCAGGCTCATGATGATATGACGTCGCAGTTTGTCGTCTTGCGTGACTTTGCAGCCTTTTGTTGAAGGAAATTGGCCTTGGTCCACCATTTGGTAATAACTGTCCAGCTCGCGCTCATTCTGCAGGTAAAAGTCGCCGATATGGCTTATCGCGGAAACTCCCAGACCGAGTAAATCATCGGCCATATGCAGTGAGTAACCCTGGAAATTACGCTGTAAACGTCCCTCTTGCTGTGCCAGTGCCAGCTCGTCTCCCGGCAGCACGTAGTGATCCATGCCGATGTGCAGGTAACCGGCGTCCTGCAGGGTATGGCTGATCATTTGCTGTAGCAGTAACTTTTCCTCCGGCTGGGGCAGTGTCAGGCGGTCAATCGCCCGTTGGCTGCTGAAGCGCTCAGGAAGGTGGGCATAGTTGTAGCAGGCAATACGGTCAGGGCGCAGGGAGATTACCTTGCGCAGCGTCTCGTCCATACTATAGCGATCCTGGTGCGGCAGGCCGTAGATCAGGTCAAAGCTGAGAGAGCGAAAGCCGTGGGCGCGAATGGAGTCGACCAGCGGCGCAACCTCATGGTAGGGCTGGATGCGGTTTGTGGCCTTTTGCACCAGCGGGTCGAAGTCCTGGATTCCCAGGCTGATACGGTTAAAACCCACCCCTTTGAGTAGCGCTATGGAGCTTGCTTCAACTGTGCGGGGGTCGATTTCAATCGAATACTCCCGGTACCCTTTATCCAGCAGGCGAAAGTGGCTGGCCAGTGTATGCATCAATTCGGTGATTTCCGCATTATCCAGGTAGGTCGGTGTGCCGCCGCCCCAGTGCATCTGCGTGATCGGGCGATGGTGGCCGACCAAATCGGATTGTAATGCGATTTCCTTTTCGAGGCGTTGCAGATAATTGCGGGCGGCACCTTTTTCGCGGGTAACTATTTTGTTACAGGCACAGTAGTAGCAGATATCGTTGCAGAAGGGGATGTGCAGATAGAGCGAGAGTGGTGCGGTCTTGTGGTCTCCCTCCTTGCCTTGCCAGGAGAAGTACTGATCCAGCGGGAAGTCTTCACGAAACTGGGGTGCTGTGGGGTAGGAGGTGTAGCGGGGGCCCTGGCAGGCGTACTTGGCGGCCAGTTCCATATCCTTCTTGTGCTCTGGGGGTAAGCCGTTGTGGCTGATCAGGTCTTTGGTGAAACTTGTCATGTTTGGTACAGCTTGTGAAACATCCGAGGAAGAACGATAGCAAGCCGTCAGTCCCGGCGCGTTGATCCAGGTCAAGCACCCTGGGCGTTGGCTGCCGCCCGGGTAAATTTGTTACGCCAGGGAGGCCACGCTCTTGAGCACCAGTCGTACCAGTTCTGCCTGGCGCGAAACGCCGGTTTTGGAAAAAATGGACTTTAGTTGCGCCCGGGCCGTGTGCTGCGAGATGTTCTGCGCTACGGAGACTTCCGCAAGGCTAAGGCCGCGGGCCAGTAGCGTTGCCAGGTTGGCCTCTGCCGGGGTCAGTTCAAACAGTTCGCCGAGGATCTGGCCCGAGGTCGATTCCTGCAAGTCCGGGTCGCTGATGAATACTACTGCAGAGGGGCTGGATTGACCCTCGCTCCACTGGGAGGTGGGGACCGGGCGTATCACCAGGCCCAGGTCTGAGCGCGTGTTTGAGCGGGGCACACGCAGGGCCCGCACTACGGAGGTTTGCCCCTGTTGCTGGGCCTTGATAATGGCGCTGAGTGCCTGTTGCAGTTCCTTGTTGATATCCCGGCCTGCAATGTGCAAGCGCCCGTCACGCAGCCCCAGGCCTGCATCCTGGTCCAGCAGGGCCTGACCCACAGCGTTGGTGGTGAGCAGTCGCCCCTGCTCGTCGAGGATTATGCTGGCCACTGACAGCTGGTTCACTGCCCCGGCGTATACATCCCGCTCGGAGGTCGTTCGGTTGAGTCTGGCATAGATCTCAATAGCACGGCGCAGGTGCGGTGTGATGAGGGTAAGTAGTTCCCTCTCCCTCGGCTGGAAGGGCGTTTCGCTGCGCCGGCGGGAGATACGCAGCCGCGCCAGCATGCCGCCAGGTTCAGCGGTGTCCACGCCCAAAATGCGAAAGAGGTCGATGGGCTTGAGATAGTGCTGGTAGTAGTCAGACGTCATCAGCTCTTCATCCGGTAAAATGTCCTCAAGGGTGACAACCTTGTCCAGTGGCAGATTGACAAAGGGATCCAGCGAAAAGAACTGTTCCCGATAGGCGCTGAGCTCCCAGTCATTGGGGTCGGCGAGCGTGGTGTCGCCCTGGTCCTGGCCCGACTCGGCGCGCACACAGTTAAGGATGACACCCTGATCATCAGCGGTGGGTGGTCGCAGTACCAGCGACACGACTTGCGCATCGAGTGCCTGGCGCAGGCAGGGCAGGGCGCTTTGCCAGGGTTGGTCTTCCAGTGCGCCCTGGTAAATCAGGCCGATGAGTTGATCGTAAGCGCTGTCAATCCGCCGGGGATCCATTATTGCAGCACGGTTACGTTTCCAGACTGGAAAGTTCGGCAGCGACATCGGGCAATAGTTTGGGGCGTCCTATGCCCCAGCCCTGCAGGTAGTCGACGCCAATTTCTTCAAGTTTCTCGATTATTTCCTCGTTCTCCACCGACTCAGCGATAGTTTCCTGCCCGAGAAAGTGTGCCAGGTCGTTTATGGAGCGCACCATGGCGCTGTCGGTGCGGTTCTTATGGATGCCGGTGACAAAACTACCGTCAATCTTCACATAGTCTACCGGCAATTCCCGCAGGTAGTTGTGGCTGGCCAGACCGGTTCCGAAGTCATCGATGGAGAATTTACAGCCGATATTACGGAAGGCGCGGACAAAGTCGGCGGCCTTGACCAGATTGGAAATAGTGCCTGTTTCGGTGATTTCAAAGCACAATTTGCTGGTACCCACGCCAAACTCAGAAATTTGCTCGAATAAATACTCCATGAAGCTGTTGTCAGTTACGCTGCCACCGGAAAGGTTGATAGACAAATTGGGAACAATCTTCTGGTCGTCCATCAATTGGCTGATCCAGCTGAACGCCTCGTGCACCACCCAGCGATCCACCAGCGTCATAAAACCATAGCGCTCGGCGGACAGGATGAATTCCTGAGGGGATTCCAGCGTGCCATCCTTGTTGACCAGCGCCAGCAACAGTTCAAAGTGCAGGCTGGTTTGTTGCCGATCACTGACAGCGGCTTGTACGATAGGCTGGGCGCGTAACACAAAGCGCTCGGTGGCAAGTGCTTTCTCCAGGTCTTCCCTGGAGCGTTTCTTGTCGAGCTTGTATTCGCTGGCACCGACGTATGAGTCTTCAAAAAGCGCTACATGGTTGCGGCCTTGCTGCTTGGCATGTTGCATCGCGGACTGGGCGTCCTCCAACAGCTTTTCGACACTGGGACTGTGTTCAAGGATAGGGGCGACACCGATTGAAACAGTGAAGGTCACATTTTCTCCATCGATGTCCATGCTGCTGGAGGCAATGTCGCTGCGAATTTTTTCGGCAAGTTCCATGGCTTTTTCTACAGGGCGATCCAGCAGTAATATGGCGAACTCGTCGGCGTCAATGCGGGCCGAGGATGACTTTTTGCCATGCAGCTGCGATAACAGCCTGGCAAACTCCAACAGAACCTCGTCACCGCTGACGCGATCGTAGACGTCATTGACCAGTTTGAATTGGTCAATGTTCAGGTACAGAATTGCGTGTTGAGAGCGCTTGAGCTGGCTGTGGCGCAGGGCACGACCCAGCTGGTCAACGAAGGTGTCGCGATTGATCAGTTTGGTGAGTGAGTCGTGATTGCGGGCAAAGCTGAGGGATTTCTGCACATGTTCCAGCGTGTGATACATGCTCTGGTCCACCACCGAAAGGTTCTCGCTGGGGGAGGGGGGCTTGGCCCCGCGGCTGAGTTGCCTGGCAAGCTTAATGGCGCTCAAATCTGCCATTTTTTGCCCGCGCTCGTTGACGAAAATATAACGGTCCCGCATGGGGCTTATCCATGCAAGTTGCATGCGCTTCTTGTTGCCGCTCTTGTCGCGATAAGTCAGCCAACATTCTTTTTCAAGCTGTTCAACACGCTTGACCCAGCGCCGTAGTCTGGGCAGGTCCTCGATCCTGGCACGTACCTGTTCCGGCCCCGGGGGAAGGTTTGCCAGTTCCCCTGTCAGTTCGCCGGTCTCGACCTCGACGGTGCCCGCCAGGGTTTCACGCAACTTATCGAGTATCGCTTCATGGGTCATGTTGGTCGGCAGCGCGCTGGAAATCTGCTGGCCGAGAAGGTCGATAAGGGGTTCTGCTTCAAGGCTGCGCTGCATACTCAGGTCATTGTCGACGTCGCCCTTTAGTTGCTCGTCCAGCCACAGGCATATTAAATCCAGGGTTCGAACCTGTTCCGCCCAATCGCCGCTGTCTGGCCCTGCTTTCACATGGGTGAGTACCAGAAGATCTTTCCAGCCGCCCTCAATGAGGTCTATCAATACCTTGGGCGCTATCGGTGGCTGCAGCCTGGAGCCGATCAACTTGGCGACCGCGCGCTTGGCTTCGGCAAGTTTCTCCTGCCCTTCCTGGGTTCGTACCACGCGATCGATATTGCGGGACAGGGCTCGTTCCTGCTGGGCTACCAGCCTATTGATTTTCTGCAGTGCCATGTCGAAAACGCTGCTGTCGCTTTCGTAGTCAGAAATAATGTCATCGACAATGGTATTGATGCGCCCTTCCAGTGCCTTGTTGGGAAAGTTGGCCGAGGTGGCAAGTTGGGAGAGCTTTTCCACTACTTCCCGAGCGTTATGGGTATGATCAACAAAAAAGCGCGGATCCATCAAAGCCAGCTTGGCCAGTGGGATTTGCAGGTTACCCAGGGCGGGTTTCATTTCGGCGCTGACGTCCAGTTGCGACTTGATGGTGCCAAACAGGTTGTCAACCATGTCGAGTTGATTGAGGCTGTCTGCGGTGAGCCCGCTGGTGTTCTGCAGGTCGCTCATATCCTCTTTATTGTCAGCCAGGTAAGCGCGCAGGGAGTCACTTTGTTGTACCTCATCCCGTGCCTCTGAGCTATGTTGCAGGCGACTAAGGGCGCGCACAATGGACTGCGCGTCGGCCAGGCTAGTTTGGTCCAGCTCCGTGCTGGCGACGGTGGCACCTTCCCAGGTGCCGCTTAGTGGCGCGCCGCTGGCCAACGTGTCACCGTCCGCCAGGCCTTCGGCCTCCCGCTTGAAATTCATGGCATCGACCACAGAGCTGTATAGTTTGGCTGGATTCAGTGTCCCCAGTGCTCCCGTAACATGCTCGCCCAGCTGCTGGTGAAATCGATCGACCTGGGCGCCTGAAGTATCCGCCATGCTCGGCGCGCCTGTAGCGCTCGCGGCCCCCGCAGTGCTCGTGGACCCCGCACCACTGGCGGCCCCGGTAGCGCTGGCTGTTGCTGTACCGGTGGCGATATCCTGTTGCGGAATTGAACTTTTTTTCTGCGGTGTATCACGCTGGGGCCTTGAGGGCTCCTGGTTGCGGGTAAGTAAGGAGCCATCGTTCTGGATCTGGATTTCAATATTTGGCTGTATATCGTGTTCAGCCAGATGCGTGTTCAGGGGTTCATAGTAGCGTTCCAGTTGCGGTATGAAGTGCTTGGAAAAGTAGTCGAAAATATCAGCGAGCACTTCATTGGGTATGCCCTGTGATGTGAGTGCATGCTGGAAGGCGCGGCAAATCTGGCGCACGTGGACAGGCAGGCGTACTCGATTCGGGTCCTTGCGCACCAGCGTCGCCAGGCGCAAGGTTAATGCTTCCAGGGCGATGGTATTGAGGTCTTCGCCAAGAGTTACCGCGCGATCAATGGCAAGAAAGTCCTCGTATTCCTGGATGTCGATCAGGCCAAGTTCCTCAATTTTGCCGATATCGCGGCTCCATAATTGGTCTTCGCTTTCATCGGGGGTCAGGTCGAGGTAGTAGTCAGCGACTTTTTGTAGCAGGGCCTTTACGATGTCAGCGCCCTGCTGTCTGACTATCACCGCGGCCTGGTAGTGGGAGTTGATCCAGTCATCTCGCGTTTTGCTGTGGGAGGACAATTCGACCAGGTAGCCGGTGAGATCCTTGAAAAAGGGGATCAGGGCGAATTCCAGTTCCTCAATGCTGCGTTTGCGCAATGTGTCCAGGAGCACACCATATTCAGCGGTGGCGGCCATTGAAACCCGTTCGAGCTCGCGTTGTTGCTGCTTGGGTTCTCCTCCATCGTAGGTAGGCTGTGTAGTAGATTTCGAGGCTCCGCCAGAGCCAGGAAAAGAGCTTTCGATTATGACTTTGCGATAGCGCTCTACAGTCGTGTTGTCGCCGGGAAGGAATTCCAGTGTGAGGCAGTGGTCGTAGAGATTGGCAATGCGCACCCTGGCATTTTCCAGGCTGGCACCGGTGTTTTCCGTGCTGGACAGGGAAAGTGTCGCTTCGGCTCCGAGGGCGATGGAAGTAGGATCTTCGGATTCCTGTTGCTCCATGGCCTGCACCGACTCCAGTCGCAGCCGCCCATCGAGCAGGTAGGATAGCTCTCCGGTGAGGCTGGTGCCATTATCCGGCACCAGGGTTGCGTAAAGTTTACCTGACTGGCCTGTGGTGTTCGGCATTGCACTCCTGATCCCTGACGGTGCTCAAGCGGTTAGCGCGCGAATAGTCCAGCGCTGCTGCTCTTATTGTGACAACTAGGCTTGAAGTATACCTGTATATGGCAGTGCTTCAAGAATTTGCGGCAGTGCAGGCCTGCTGTCTGGCCCAGGGGCATTTTTTTTACGATGGCTTTACATTCGCGGCGTCCAGGAATGCTGGTTTTTCACCCCCGCCGTGCACCGCAAGGCTGGTGCCGCTGACGTAGGAGGCCATGGGAGAGGCGAGAAAGAGACAGGCCTGGCCGATGTCTTCCGGCACTGCCATACGGCCCAGTGGTATGGTCGCTCCCACGGCGGCAATGCCTTCTTCGTCGCCGTAGTGCAGGTGGGATTGCTCGGTTTGGGTCAGGCCCACAACCAGGGCGTTGACACGAACCTTCGGCGCCCATTCAACCGCCAGCGAGGTGCCGAGATTGACCAGGCCGGCCTTGGCGGCACCATAGGCGGCGGTGCCGGGCGAGGGCCGGATTGTGCTCACGCTGGCGATGTTGATGATGCTGCCGCCGGAGTCCTGCTGCTGCATTACCCGGTTGGCCACCTGGCTGAAGTTCAGCGGTGCAATCAGGTTGAGGCGAATGATGGACTCGGAAAAGCGCGGTGATGCGGTGGCTGCTTCAGCGTAAGGTGCACCCCCGGCGTTATTCACCAATACGTCCAGGCGTCCGAATTGCTCGACGGCGAACTCGACACAGGCCTCGACCTGCTCGTAGTCGCGCACGTCGCATGAGGTGAACAGGGCACTACGCCCTGCAATACTGGGCAGGGTCTCTGGCTCTGAGCGGCCACAAATGAGTACCCTGGCTCCTGCCCTGAGGAAGCATTCAGTGATCCCCTTGCCAACGCCTTTGCCGCCGCCGGTGACGATGACGGCCTTGCCGCTAAAATCCAGCGCGTTTTCCATGGTCTTTGTCTCCTTGTGGAAGTGGCGGACGGGGTGGGCATAGCGCCTCGTCGTGCTTGAGATCAGCCAGTGATTTACATACTATGCTCGGGCTGCGCGTATCCTAACTGAATTCTGATAAGCGGGACATTTTTTGGATAGCGCTCATTCGTTAGCACACAGGACAATCCATTCGCGGTCGTAAATACTGAACTACTTTGCGGCGGCCCATCAAACGGAACACAACTATGACAACAGAAAGTTTACCCGTGCTTGCCATTCTTGGCGGTACAGGGGATTTGGGGACGGGTTTGGCACGGCGTTGGGCGCAGGCCGGGTACCAGGTCATTATTGGTTCGCGCACCCAGGAAAAGGCCGAGGCCGCAGTCGCAGACTTGCGTGAAGTCATGGCGGAGCGGGGCGTCGCTGAGGTTAGCGTACAGGCTATGGAAAACCTGGCCGCAGCGGCAGCTGCCGAAATTGTGACGCTCACCGTGCCGTTCAGCCACCAGGCGTCAACCCTGGAGCTGGTTAAGCCGGCGCTGCAGGGCAAGATACTGATTGATGTTACTGTGCCGCTGGTGCCGCCCAAGGTCGCCAGGGTGCAATTGCCGGAGCAGGGCAGTGCCGGCCAGATCGCCCAGGAATTGCTGGGAGAAGAGGTTTCTGTGGTGTCGGCATTCCAGAATGTGGCAGCGGCGCATCTGCAGGAAGGGCGGGGCGTCGAGTGTGATGTGCTGGTTAGTGGCAACAAAAAAGTCGCACGCCAAGAAGTTATAACGCTGGTCGAAGCCGCTGGCATGCGCGGTTTCCATGCCGGGATGATCAATAATTCCGCAGCAGCTGAGGCGCTTACCTCAGTGCTTATCACTATCAACAAGCAATATGGCTGCCACGCTGGTATCAAGATTAGCGGGTTGGATGACGCGCACTAGATGACCGCTAGCCTGGCGTTGATACCTCTGCTGGGTTTCCCCCTGGTCGAGCCCGGGGACGATGTGGCCCAACTGATCACCGAGTCCCTGGGTGCGAACCAGCTGGCGTTGGAAGCGGGAGATGTACTGGTGCTCGCACAAAAAATCGTGTCCAAGGCGGAGGACCGCTATGTTCGCCTGGCGGATGTGACACCCTCGGCGGAGGCACGGGAACTGGCCCTGCAGGCGGATAAGGATCCCCGTCAGGTCGAGCTGATCCTGCAGGAAAGCACGGCAGTGGTGCGAGTCCGGCCAGGGGTGATTATCGTGGAGCATCGCCTGGGTTATGTGCACGCCAATGCAGGTATAGACAAATCCAACATCGCCAGTGATGCCAGTGATCCCCGGGTACTGTTACTGCCTGAGGACCCGGATGCATCGGCCCTGGCTATACGCGAGGCCCTGGCAGAAACTCACGGCGTTGCTCCGCAGGTTATTATCAATGACAGTATGGGCAGGGCCTGGCGCAACGGTACGGTTGGTTTGGC
>CBDTVJ010000114.1:0-9880 GCA_965363655.1 uncultured Halieaceae bacterium
TCCGATCTTGGGATGTCGGTATTGCCTGGGAAGCGCGAGAGGATTTGCGCCTGGAATTGACCTGGTTTGCCAATGATTTCAAGGACCTGGTCGATTTCGACAATGAGACCTTTCGCAACGTCAATCGCAAGAATGTAGAGACCAGTGGCCTGGAGCTGCAGTTCTCCTGGCAAGCGCTACCGACGCTGGGGCTGCGGGCACAGGGTACCTACACCGACCTGGATGTGAAAAACGAGGATACGGTTCTCACCGGGCGGCCCGAGTGGACCGCCGGTCTGGTGGCCGAGTGGCAGTTCGCGCAGCGCTGGCAAACCATCCTGGACTATCAGTACACGGGGAAGCAATGGGCTGCTTCAAGGCATACAGGTCGGGAAATCACCGAGGAACTGGATGACTACCACCGGGTGGATTGGGTGCTGCACTGGCAGCCGCTGGCAGCCTGGCAGTTGCAGCTTGCGGTGGATAACCTGCTGGATGAAGATTACCAAACAGCGGTGGGCTTTACCGCCCCTGACCGGGCGGTTCGCTTTGGCGTAAGGTTTAGCAGCCGCTAGATTACTTCTCTAAAACGACCTGTAGTCCCTCCAGTCCACGCAGCAGGATATTGGGCATATAGTGCAGGGACTCGGGCGCGCAGTCCAGTCGCATACTGCTGGTATTGGCGAACAACTTTTCCCAGGCGATGGTCATTTCCAGTCGGGAAAGGTGCTGGCCAATGCACACGTGCGAGCCAAAGCCGAAGGCGATATGGCGCTTGGCGTTGTCCCTCGTTACATCAAACTCCATCGGTTGCTGGAACATGGCGTCGTCGTGGTTGGAAGAGAAATACTTCAGCAGTACCATGCTGCCTGCAGGGATATCAACGCCACCCAGGGTGTAATCCTGCTTGGTTACGCGCCACATGTTCGAGGTGGGTGAGGCCAGGCGCAGGGTTTCTTCCACCAGGTTGGGAATGAGTGAGGTATCGGCGCGAACTGCGGCTTCCTGTTCGGGGTTCAGGCACAGTTGACGGATGCCTTCCGCCAGCGTGGCGGTGGTGGTTTCGTTGCCGGCTACCAGGAACTGCGTGCAGTGTGACAGTTGCTCCTCGATGGTCAGCGGCCGGCCGTCAATTTCGGCGTGCGCCACCAGGTTGAACAGGTCGTCACGGGGCTTGGCCCGACGCTCATCCAGGGCCGTGACAAACCAGTCGTACTCTTCCTTCACCGCGGCGTGGGCAGCCAGCAGGAGCTGCTTGTCGGACACCTGCGACAGCACAGTGACATTGGCGACGGTCCACTTGAAGGCCTCGTCAATCATATCCAGCGGGATACCCAATACATGCATGATGACTGACAGGGGGTAAGGACGTGAAAACCCCGCCACAAAATCGAAGGACTCCCCGTAGGGAATTTCACTGACTGTCTTGTCAGCCAGGTCGCTGATCCACGGCCGATACTGCTCGATATTCTTGGACAGGAAAAAGTCCCTGACAGTGTCCCGGTAGGTCTTGTGCTCCGGGTCGTCGACAGTCAGCAGCGTGCCCTTGCCCAGGTTGTAGGTCCTTCCCATGGCTTCGATGACATCGGCGTCCAACTCTGCCGCCGAGCCCAGCGCGAGTGTAAAGTCGTTGGAGAATACGGCGTCCTTCTTGTGGGCTTCACGGACCAGCTCATAGGTCGAGACGATGTAGACTCCGGACTCGGGGTCCTGGTAGACCGGCGCTTCAGTACGCAGGGTTTTATCGTAGTGATAGGGGCATTTGAGTGTGTCGGTATCAAACAGCGGCATGTCCGCGAGAGCGCGGTTGTCATTGGTAGTGGGAGCGGTCACGGTGCGGCCCTATGAAGAAATGTGGATAGGGAGTATGGTGCGTCCAAATAAAACAGTCAAGCCTGATTGTATTGGCTTGTCAGGCGGTTCGAGTTAAAGGGCTGTTAGCCACCGCTACCCAAAAAGCCAGTTAGCGACACTTGCTAAAAGCCAGTTAGCGACGCTGGCGCGCCGCGTTTATACTATTGTGTCTATGCTCGCCCCTTCGGGCAGCAACTCACAGTGAGAATGAAAACGATGAAAGTTGAAACGGTGGTGTCTGAGCGCTATGCCCAGGGCGCGCAGTGCCGGGAAGAGTCCCTGTGCTGCCCGGTCAGTTACGATGCGACCTTGCTGGAGAAGCTTCCAGCTGAAATCCTGGAGCGTGACTATGGCTGTGGCGATCCCTCACGCTATGTGCAGTCCTGCGATGTGGTGGTCGACCTGGGCTCCGGCGGCGGCAAGATTTGCTATATGGCCGCGCAGATCACTGGCCCCTGCGGTCACGTACACGGTATAGACATGACGGACGAGATGCTGGAATTGGCTCGGCGCTACCAGCCCGCCATGGCCGAGGCGTTGGGCTATGACAATGTGACCTTTCACCGCGGCCTTATCCAGGAGGTGGCGCAGATTGTTGCTGCGGAGTCCGCCGACCTGGTGATATCCAACTGTGTCCTCAACCTGGTGGCCGAGTCAGACCGGCGCCAGATGATCGATGGCATCTTTCAGGTATTGAAGCCCGGCGGGCGCATCGCCATTGCAGACATTGTCTGTGAGCAGCGCGTCCCCGAAAAACTGAAACAGGACCCCGAACTGTGGAGTGGCTGTATTTCCGGAGCCTTCCAGAAGGATGATTTTCTGCAGGCGTTTCGAGATGTCGGTTTCCAGGATGTGCGTTACGACGTGTGGGAAGACGACGCCTGGCAGGAGGTGGAGGGCCTGCGCTTTCACAGCGCTACGGTCTGCGCTCAAAAGTAACGCCATTGGACTGCGCGGAAATCAGATGTAGTAATCCCCTGCGACTGCGAGCAAACTCCGGTGGCAAGCTGTTTGCCGTTGGCCTCCTGCTCTGTGGCTTGATGGGCAGTTTTGGCGCCGCTGCGCAACAGTTACTGGCCCGCCAGATAACCGCCGAAAACCTGCAGGAGATGCCTCCCGCTGGCATCGACGCCATCGGCGGCGTGGACGACTGGCTATTGAGTAACGGCAATTTGTGCGCTGTGGTGTCTGCTCCTGCGCACCAGACCTATCTATCACTGTATGGCGGGACGCTGGTGGACCTGTGGCACTGTGACAAGGGCAACGACCAGTGGGTCACCCTGCATGAGCAGCGCAACCTCTCGAAAACAGGCATCGCCAAACCGGTTCAGGTTACCCCGACGGTTGGCAACGGAGTCGCGCAATTACAGGTACAGGCAGCACTCGACGGGATAGAGACGGCTTCTTACTATCGCCTGCGGGCTGATCGCCCCAACTCGCTGCAGGTCACGCTGGAGTTGCGCCGCACCGCGCCCGGTGCAGCGCTGAATATGCTGGGCCTGATCATGCTGCACCCGCGTGCGGCACTGGTGCCCTACACATTGAATCCGGTATTGCGGGAGTACTCTATTGGGGCGCAACAGCCCTATATTGATACCCGCGACTTCGGCCAGGTGCTGGATGCGGTGGCGCCTTCCGGCTTGCGTGTGTTGTCGGGTATCCCCGGGATAAGGCCTGCCATCAGCTACGGTATTGAGATGCGCAGCGCCCGTTTGCGCGATAAAGGCGGCGAGGAGCGTTCTCTGCGGCGCTTTATGATCGGCAGCGAGACCTTTACCAACATGGCTTTGTTTACCGAGCCGTCTTTCTATTTCCTGGATAAACCCGGTGCACTCGGTTTCCTGCGCGGCCAGTTTATGGATATCGAAATAGGCGAAGTGTTGATCGTAGAGCTGCGTATCACCGTGGGTGATAGACCGGATGTGGCGTCAGTCACCGACCAGATATACTCAGGCCGCACAGTCAGTGGGCGGGTAGACGCCGGACCCGCCGGCATTACTGTGATGGATGAGGACGACAGGGTGCTGACCTTTGTGCGTAGCGATAGCGCGGGGGAGTTCGTATTCCGTCTGCCGCCAGAGTTAGATACAGTGCGCCTGGCAGTAGAGACCGAGTGGTCACATTCCAGCCATACAAATGCCCTGGGCGATTCAGGTGAGCTGGGCACGCTGGCTACCGGTGCTTACGCGGTGCTGCACCTGCCGGATGCCGGCCCCATGAGTATCGTCTTCAAGGGCGAAGACGGCACGCCGGACCCGGTTATTCACAATACACTGACGGGGCTGAGCCTGGGAGGTGATCGCCTGTACACCGGTAGGGAATTCAACCGTCTCAACCTCTCCGGTGCCGCCGGGGACATCCGCAGTATTCGCCTGGCGCCGGGGCACTACCGGGTCATTGGCACCCGGGGTATGGAATACGAGTTGAGTCAAACCCGCATCGAGGCCCGCGCGGGTTCAAGTACCGTTCTCGATTTGCCGTCACCGCAACGCGCGGTGGATAGCGCTGGCCTGGTCGCTGCGGATTTCCACTTGCACAGTGGCATCAGTATGGATTCGAACATCACCACTGGGCAGCGGGTGATTGATTTTGTGGCCCAGGGTGGTGAGCTGATGGTGAGCAGCGAGCACAACATCACCTCCGACCTGCAGCCTCTGGTGAATCGCATGGGGCTGTCGCATGAGCTGGTGGCGCTGTCCGGTGTGGAGCTGACAGGGATGGCACGCAGCGCAGCGGCGCCCATGACCATAGGGCACGCCAATGTTTTTCCGGTTGTCGCTGATGCAAATCGCTTCCGCGGTGGCACACTACCCTTTGAAGGCAAGACCCTGGGCCGGGTGATTGGAGACTACAAGAGCGCCTTTCCGGAAAGCATCTTTCAGCTTAATCATCCGCGCACCAGTGCCTATGACAGCGACCTGTCGTTCTTCAATCACCTGTCCATTGGCAAAGCCTTCGATCCTGCAAAAGCACTGAGCGATCCGCACAACAACAGCCTGTTGCTGCGCCGTCAGGGCAGTGCTTACCGGGATATCGATTTTGATGCCATGGAACTGCTCAATGGGGAGAGTATTGCAGACTACCTGCTGATCCGCGAAGACTGGTTTTCTCTTTTGCGCCAGGGCTACGCCAAGATCGGCACAGCCAATAGTGATTCCCACCGCAGCTCCCAACTAGTGGCGATACCGCGCACCTACCTGTGGTTGGCAGACAGCGACCTGCGGGCCATAAGCGGAGCAGATGTGGCCAGCGCCCTGAAGTCGGGCAGGGTCTATGGCACCAGTGGACCACTGTTGGACGTCCACCTGAATGCTGCTGTGATGGGAGAGACTGTTACCGGTGGCAAGGGGACACTGCATGTGTCTGTCCAGGCCGCTTCCTGGGTGGGCGTCGACGAGTTGCGGGTCTACGTGAATGGGGCGCTAACCGCCAAGCGGGTTATAGCGGCGGGGCAGACCCTGGCGTTGCCAATGCGATTTGAGCAGGACAGCTTTGTTACTGTGGAAGTCAGTGGTCCCACCACGCCGGAGTATGCCGATGTCGCGCCTGGCTTTCAGTCGCTGGCGTTTTCCAATCCGATTTATGTGGACAGTGACGGCGATGGGTATTCCAGAATTAGCCACTGACGGGTGACGCGCTTGGCAGAATGTTGCCGATGGCGCCGGGAGTTGAGTCCGGGATGGCGCAGTGAGAACAACAAAACAGGTATGCTACAGAAGCAATAATGGGAGACAACATGGATAGAACTGCCCTGAAGAGAAAGTACGCCGACGAGCGTGATAAACGGCTGCGCCCCGATGGCAATGATCAGTACCAACGTCTCGAGGAGCAGTTCGCTCACTACCAGCAGGACCCCTACGTTCCAGTGCAGGAGCGGGAGGCAAAACATGATCACGTGACGGTCGCCTTTATTGGGGGTGGTTTCGCGGGTCTGGTGACGGGCGCCCGGCTTGCTGAACAGGGGGTGAAGGACTTCCGCATCATCGAAAAAGGTGGGGACTTTGGCGGCACCTGGTACTGGAACCGTTACCCGGGTGCAACCTGCGATACCGCTTCGATGATCTATATGCCGCTGCTGGAAGAAACCGGCTATATGCCCACGGAAAAATATGCCCGTGCCCCGGAGATCCTCGAGCACTGTGGGCGCATAGGCAACCAGTACGGGCTGTATGACAAGGCGCTGTTTCACACCCGAATCGAAAAGCTCGAGTGGCAAGAGGCCGCTTCGGTATGGCGCATTCGGACGGACCGGGGAGATGATTTCACTGCGCAGTTCGTTATCACGGGCACTGGCCCCTTGCATGTGCCCAAACTGCCGGGTGTGCCCGGCATAGAGAACTTCAAGGGTCACGCCTTTCATACCAGTCGCTGGGATTATGAATACACCGGCGGTGACGCGGGCGGTGCTCCGATGGATAAGCTTGCGGACAAACGGGTAGCGCTGATCGGTACGGGTGCTACTGCTGTGCAGTGTGTCCCGCACCTGGCAGCGGCCTGTGCAACATTCTATGTTTGCCAGCGCACCCCGTCGTCGGTGGATGTGCGCAGCAACCAGGTTACCGACGCTACCTGGTTTGAAGAGGTCACCACGCCGGGCTGGCAGCAGCGCTGGATGGAGAACTTTACCGAGAATATGTCTGGCACAGATGTCAGTGAAGACCTGGTGAGCGATGGCTGGACGGATCTCGCCCGGCGTTTTCGCGCCAAGGTGGCGGAGTTGCCGCCGGAGCTGCGCAGTGACCCGATGAAGATGTTCACGGCGTATGAGGATTCCGACTTCGAAAAAATGGAGGAAATCCGCAGCCGCGTTGACAGTGTGGTTGATGACCCGGAAATCGCCGCAGGTCTCAAGGCCTGGTACGGGCAGCTTTGCAAGCGCCCCTGTTTCCACGACCAGTATCTGCAGGCGTTCAATAATCCCTCCACCGTATTGCTGGATACAGACGGCCAGGGCGTTGAGCGCATCACCGAAAACGGTGTCGTTGTCGGCGGCGTGGAATATCCGGTGGACTGCATTATCTATGCGACGGGGTTTGAAATAGGCACAGAACTGGTAGATCGTTGTGGCTTTGAAACGGTAGGTCGTGGCGGCCTAACGCTCAGTGAATACTGGGAAAAAGGGATGCGCACGCTGCACGGTATGAACGTACACAATTTCCCCAATGCTTTTCGATTACAGCCAACCCAGGGTGCCAATTTTATCGCCAATGTGCCGCACAATATTGTTGAGTCGGCCATGTCTATTGCCCTGACCATACGTCATGCACTGGACGGTGGTTACAGCACTGTTGAGGTGTCGCAGGAGGCTGAGGATGCCTGGTTGGAACTGTTGTCCACGGGTTTTTCCCTGCTGGGTTCCCTGGAGTGCACGCCGGGCTACTACAACAATGAGGGCCAGCCCGCACCCGATGCCGCCGCGCTCAATGTCGGCTATCCCGCAGGTGCTATTCCATTTTTCAGGTATATCGCACAGTGGCGTGAGTCAGGCGAGTTTGAGGGGCTGGAATTCCGTTGATCCGGTGTTGCCACGGAAAAGCGAATTAAAACGACGGGCTAGTTGATCGAGTAAGCGGGGTCGGTCGTATATTGCGGGGCAGTGCCTATAGGTCGATGTCCTGCCAGGAGGGAACTGGACAATGAATACCGAAGAACACCAGGACTATGTCGATGTACTGATTGTGGGGGCGGGGCTATCCGGCATCGGTGCGGCCTGCTACCTGCAAGAGCGTTGCCCCGATCGCAGTTTCGCGCTACTGGAAGCGCGGGAGCGGATGGGTGGTACCTGGGATCTGTTCCGTTACCCTGGAATACGCTCGGACAGTGACATGTTTACCCTGGGTTACGCCTTCAAGCCCTGGACCAACCCCAAGTCCATCGCCGACGGCCCATCCATTCTCAGCTACATCAGGGACACCGCCTCGGAGTATGGTGTCGAGGACCATATCCGCTATAACCAGCGGGTGAAGTCCGCCAGTTGGGATTCAGCAACAGCTCGCTGGACTGTGCTGGTCCAGCAGGGCACGCAGGGTGACACCCGGGAAATTACCTGCAACTTTTTATACTCCTGCAGCGGTTATTACAGCTACGACAAACCTTACGTACCGGAATTTGAGGGGCAGGCTGATTTCAAGGGGGCGCTGTTCCACGCCCAACACTGGCCTGAAGATCTTGATTACAAAGGCAAGAAGGTGGTTGTCATAGGCAGTGGTGCGACCGCCGTGACCGTGGTACCCGCAGTATCCAAAGAGGCGGCGCAGACCATTATGTTACAGCGCTCGCCATCCTACCTGGCTTCTGTTCCGGAAAAGGACCAGATGGCTATCAGTATGCGCAAGTGGTTACCCGAAACTTTCGTGTATCACTTCACGCGCTGGAAGAAAGTGCTGCAGCAGATGATAGTGTTCAACCTGGCCCGTAGCAGGCCGGCGATGATGAACAAGTTGCTGCTGGGTCTGGTGCGTAAGGAACTGGGTCCGGACTACGATGTAAAGACCCATTTCACTCCGCGCTATAACGTCTGGGATGAACGTCTCTGTGCAGTTCCCGACAGTGATATGTTTATCGCTCTGCGGGAGAAACGCGCAGAGGTGGTAACCGACCATATTGATCGGTTCACCGGCAATGGCATCCTGCTGCAATCCGGGCGAGAGTTGGAGGCGGATATCATCGTGCTGGCCACCGGTCTCAATCTCGTCTATATGGGGGAGATAGAACTGACCGTGGACGGGCAGGCGGTAGACCCATCGGAACACTTTGTGTATCGGGGGATGATGCTTTCTGACGTTCCCAACCTGGCCCAGGCCTTCGGTTATACCAACTCGTCCTGGACCCTGAAAGCCGACCTGACTGCGGAGTATGTGTGCCGCATGCTCAACCACATGCGCAAAACCGGTACCCGCACTGCAATCCCGGTGTTCGCCCCGGGCAGCGTGACCGAGGAGCCGATGCTGGATTTCACCTCCGGCTACGTACAGCGGGCGATGGATCAATTCCCCAAGCAGGGAACCGAATCGCCCTGGCGGGTCTACCAGAACTATTTCAAGGACTTGTTCAGCCTGCGTTTCAGCTCCCTGACCAAAACGGCGCTCAAGTTCCGTTAGCTACTGCGGCGCCGCGGCATTTCTTGTCGTTATGTTGTCCGCAGCGGCAGCGAAACTGCGCGTGGCAAACAGTTTCCCCAAGCCTATAGCAGTGATATCAGGTAGTGGGGTTGCTCCAGCGCTATAAAGTGGTTGGTGTCTTGCGTATGCAGGATATTCAGGCCTTCGTTGCGCTGGGCGCCCTGTTCCGCGCTGGCAATCATGGTCCGGTTGTCCAGTACATCGTCACGCTGCCCGATCACAACATCGATGCGATCATAGTTCTCGTAGATAGACAGGTCCACATCCCTCTCCCAGGCGCGGGTGCTTCGAATACTGGTAAGACAGGTTTTATAGCGAACAGGGGTGAAGGAGATAGAGCTGCACAGCTCCGTTTTGAGGGGGTTGGTGGGCTGCATCATGGGCTGCTTCAGTAGCTGCTCTGTACCGGCTTTACGGGAGTGCCCTAGCACGATTGGCATCAGTAGCCATGTAAGGAAAAACACCACTGGCTCACTGCCACGTCCTGCGTTTTTGCCACCTGGCAATACAGCCGCTTCCAGCACTGCCCGGACGTAGCGCTCCTTGGTGTTGGTCAATTCGGGAAATTGCCTGCCGGTTTCCAGCACTACCGCGCCCCCGCGGGAGTGCCCATGCAGAATGACCTGGGAGCCGGTGGCAAGGTGTTTGAGCACATGGCCCAGGTGATAGCCGTCGTACTCGATGGTGCCGCACTTGAAAGGGTTCTTGCCCCAGTCCAGTGCCTCGATATCATCGCTCTGTATGGGCATGTGGTAGGCGGCGTTATTCACCAGGATGAGCTGGCAGTCCTCTTCTGCGTATAGCTCCAGGAAGTAGCGTATATCTTCCAGAAAACCGGGGAAGCACACGATGCTGCGATCGGCATCCGGGTCTCCCTCGCGCATGGCGATGGTGGTTTCGCCCACCCGGAACAACTTGCCGTCAAA